>JAAYYX010000015.1 GCA_012515135.1 Clostridiales bacterium
CGTAGGCATCAAGCACCGTATCAAGCAGTGGCCCGGTGGCCTTTATTTCTCCTATCTTATCACTTGTACTCTTTGTTTTTACAGTGACACAGTCCATTGACTTCAATTCCTTGACTGTTATTTTTATGTCCTTGTCAGTCAGTCCGGAAAAAACGATAACACTGTCCTCATATTTTGAAATGTCTATATCCGGATTTCCGCAGCCGCAAAAGGCAAGTATGACAAAAAACCCTGCAAAAAAAACAAATATTGATTTTCCGAAATTCCGCTTATTCATCTATCACGTAGTATTTTCCCGTATCGGGGTCCCTGTAAACTTTCCCCAACTCTTCCAGCCGGCCTTTGTCGGTTACTTCTTCGGAAGCCTCTTCCTGTATGTCTTCGACTTCATATTTGGCCTTTTCCGGCACATCACTGTCAGAAAGGGTGTTTATATCCACATTCCAGTTCACTACCAGTGCTATCAGAAGTCCGCATGCGAATACCAGCATGACATCTGCCATGTTGGCCAGACCGTCCATGGGATTTATTTCATCCTTTTTTCTGTTTATGCGAAGTCGTCCGCTTTTGCCTGCGACTCTCATCTCTCTCCCCTTTCTTCGCTCTGCTGCTCAAGTATGGTTTCCATTATGGTTTCCAGAGCTACGATATATTCTTCATGCCAGCGTTTCCTTATTGATGATATCAAATATGCAAAAGCTGCACTTATTAATCCGGCTATTGTTGTGTCAAAGGCTATCAGAAGGGATGCTGCCAGTGTCTTTGTGTCACCCTGACCCAGAGCGATAAGCCCCGGCCCAAGAGGTATAAGTGTTCCCAGAAGTCCGAATATGGGAGCTATCCTTGCTATTACATCTGTTACCTTTGAGACTTTTTCATAATATGCCTGCTCCTGGAATATTATCTGTCTTGCCAAAGCATCCTTTGTATCATCAGATAGATTTTTTCTTTCTATGACTTTCAGCAGGGCTGCCTTCTGTCTTTTCAGAAGACCGCTTTCTTCCACAAGGATTTTTAATTCATCTGTATTTTTACCCTGTATCCGGTCCACAAGGGAAGGTATCTTTGCTTTCATGCGTCTCCGTTCGGTAAAATACTCCATTATTATGCTGCCCAGCATTATAACGGTCACTACCATAAGCAACAGCAAAACTATCATTACCGGCACCTGCATAACACTGGCCACTGCTCTTAACACTTCTTTTAATGTATCAGAAAACAAGTCCTCATACCTCCTTCAAAAATAATATAAGTTTAACAAAAAGCCCGGTCATAAGAGCCCCTCCTGCCACGCTTCCTGCAATGGCCAGGGCCTTTGGATCTCTTGCTTCTGCCGCCAGTTCCTCGGCATTTTCGGACATTTCTTTTCTGTCTTTCATGGTTTTTTCTTCATCTTCAACGGCTGCACCCAGAGTCACTTCTCTGGCAAAAAGACCGGAGGATCCGTTGTCTTTAATGCTCCCCGAATCTTTTTCACTGCCGACTATATCATTTGGATCATTGGGATCTTCTCTTTCCGAAGACCCGTAAAGAGTGACATCTATTCCGAATATCCATTTTGCCGAATCCTTGGAACTGACATCATTCATGGTGGTGGGCACATACTCTCTTAGGGGTGTTTGTCCCGTACAGAATCTGTAGCTTTTTTCTTCATCCATCATGGCGGGTGTCATTACTGCCGCCTGCTCCGGATTTTTAGTGGAATAGCTCCTTATGGCCAGTATGGTATGAACCGGCTGTGCTCCTGCTGTTCCTCCGCTGAGTGCCTGCCCGCTGCTTTCGCTCAATGTTTCCCACTTGCCGTTGATATTGGGATAATAAAACCTGTTGCCGGAAAGATATGCCGCCGCAGTGAATTCCGAAAACCAGTTATTTGTTTCTCCTGTGGCATCTGTTGTTCTAAGGTGCATGGTTTGTGCTGACCAGGCATCTATCCCTGCCAGGGCCAGAACATCTTCGACTTTTGGCCCTTGTGCCACAGTATACATTATTGTCCCTACTCTGGTTACATTGGTGTAGTTCGTTGTATATTGAGGAAGTGCCTCCAGCTGCTGTCTTGAAAGTTCCGCTTTAAGTCTGTAATCATTCACATCGCCGAAATATCCCACACGGACTATAAGAGTTTCTCCGGCAGTTTCTGCGCATGCGGGCGTCAAAAATAAAACCCCCTGAGAAAAGGCAGCTATAAAAGCGACCATAAAGCAAAGTATCTTTCTTTTCATGTTATCCGGTTTATTTGCTGTTTTTTTCTTTTTTTTCATTTCTTTTTTTTTGTTTACTATCAATATCCCAGTTCTTCCCTATCAAAGGTCATGCCGTAAAAAAGATCGTAAAAATCATTTATGTTTTTTTCAAGTGCATCGTCTCCAAGCAGTTCCGGATACATTTTGTTCATCATATAATCTATGCCAAGGGCACTTACGGCTCCCGGAAACTCCCAGGAATCTCCCGGGGCAGGCATTTCATATACATGCTTGTTTTTTACGGCTTTTATCTCGCTCCATGTCTCATTGCTCAGTATGTCCTTTGCGTTATAATCCGTGCTTTCACTGCTTATAAATATATATTCCGGATCCCATTCGAATATCTGCTCTGTGCCTGCCGTGGGCCATGTCTCCGTAGCCGCCAGATCCGCAGCCACATTTATTCCTCCGGCTTTTTCTATCATAAAACCCTGGAGCATACTGCCATCGGCGACTTTACCTATGGCAGAACCCATCATAAGAACTGTCTTTTTTTTATTTATTTTTTTTGTGAGTTTTTTGTCTTTCTTTAGCTTATCGTTATAGTAGTCAATGAACTGCCGGGCTTTTTTTTCGGTGCCGCATACCTTCCCTATTATATCCAGGGCAACAACGATATCTTCCTGGCTCTCCATGGAAAGTCCTATTGCTGCAACACCCACATCTCCTGCCGCATCAAGACCTGCCTTATCGGATGCCTTATGAAAAACCACATCCGGAGCCAATTCTGCCAAAGCTTCAATGTCTATTACTCCTGTTCCCACAGAAGGCACATCTGCCAGAGACGGCTGGACCTTTTTAAGAAAATCGTCCACCTTTCCTGCTCCGGTTATGGAATCGC
>JAAYYX010000125.1 GCA_012515135.1 Clostridiales bacterium
AACGCTGCCACATATCCGTTTTCTTTTTCCCCGTTGTCGTAGGTGACAAAAAGAAGCGCCTTTATAGTCCGGTCTTTATTGAGGCCCAGGTATGCGGCCACATCCTCTATGGTCTTCATGTCAGGGGTACTGACTTCCTCCAAAGGACGCATTTCTTCGTCATCGGGTTTTGCATCCACGGTTTCTGCCCTTTCCACAGTAGCCGCCATATGACATTTTTCACAATATGCTATCTGACTTTCTCCCACTTCAGAAAGAGCAGTGAATTCATGAGAATTGCTGCCGCCCATTGCACCGGTATCCGCATCGACCACTCTGTACTTTAGCTCGCATCTGTCAAATATTTTTTCGTATGCGGCATACATGTCTTCATAACTTTTGTCCAGTCCTTCTTCATCCCTATCAAATGAATAAGCATCCTTCATTATAAATTCCCTGCTTCTCATAAGACCGAATCTGGGACGGGCTTCATCTCTGTATTTTGTCTGTATCTGATAAAGGTTTTCCGGCAGCTGCCTGTATGAAGAAATGTCGTTTCTGACTATATCAGTAAAAATCTCTTCATGGGTGGGTCCAAGACAAAAATCTCTTCCGTTTCTGTCCTTTAGTCTCCAAAGTTCCGGGCCGTATGCAAACCATCTTCCGGATTCTTCCCAAAGCTCGGAAGGCTGAACAGCGGACATGTGGATCTCCTGCCCTCCTGCAGCATCCATTTCTTCTCTTATTATTCCCTCTATTTTTCTTACAGCTCTCCATCCCAAAGGCATAAAGCCGTATACACCGGATACAAGTTTTCTTATGATACCCGCCCTTAGCATAAGTATATGACTGGGTATTTCTGCTTCACTCGGCACCTCACGCAGTGTTTTAAAGTGCATTTTTGAAAGTCTCATTCTTTGCTTCTCCTTCTTGTCTTTTTGTCTGATGCTTTTTTTATTATCTTAATGTCTGATCTGTTGACTGATACTTGACAAGGAGGCACGCCGCCTCTGCAGCTATGCCTTCTCCTTTTCCTATAGTCCCCAGTTTTTCGGTGGTAGTTCCTTTTATGTTTATGGAACCTTCCTCGATTCCCATAGCCTCAGCAAGATTTTCTTTTATCTCCTTTGTGAATCTTGCGATCTTCGGTTGCTGAGCCATCACTATTACATCCGCATTGCATATATGATATCCTTTTTCTCTTATTATGCCTGTTACATGCCTAAGAAGTTTTATGCTTGATATGTCCCGGTATCTGTCATCCGTTTCCGGAAAATGCATGCCGATGTCTCCCATCGAAGCCGCTCCCAGCAGGGCGTCCATAAGCGCATGAACAAGAACATCGGCATCAGAATGACCCAGGAGACCTTTTTCAAATGGTATAGTAATGCCTCCCAGGACAAGTTTCCTGCCATATTCAAGACGATGCACATCAAATCCGATGCCTGTTCTGATTTCTCTTATGTCTTTCATTTTCTTGCCGGTTTCCCGAAAATCATTCTTCCTGCAGAAGTCTGCAGCACACTGGTAACTGTCACCCCAATGGTTTTGCCTATATATCTCCTGCCGTCTTCCACGACTATCATTGTTCCGTCGTCAAGATAGGCAACGGCCTGATTGTTTTCTTTGCCTTCTTTTACAAG
>JAAYYX010000126.1 GCA_012515135.1 Clostridiales bacterium
CAGAAGTATACAGGGATATACAGGAAAAACTTCTGAAAAAAAAAGGAGGATGTGCTATAATTATGGGCATGGAAAATACAAAAAGCTGTGTAGACTGCGGCACTATGAAATGCAGTACAAAAGAAGGGGAATACCCGGATTTCTGCCCCGGAAGGAACTTTACCGAAAAGGAAAAAAGAGAACTTATAAGCCTTTACGGGGATGATGAAGAAAACAGAAAGCTTTCTCTGGCGGCGGCGGAGGTTGAGTTTGAGAATTACTGCAGGCTCACACGAGTGGAAGAAACCATGGAATTCGCAAAAAAAATCGACGCAAAAAAGCTTGGTATAGCCACTTGTGTCGGCATGATAAATGAGAGCAGGATACTGGCAAAGATACTTCGGGCAAAGGGATTTGAAGTAATGGCCGTTGTATGCAAAACAGGCAGCATACAAAAAAAAGAAACGGGATTCATGAAGACCTGCGAAGAAATAGGCGACACAATGTGTAATCCTTTGCTTCAGGCAAAACTGATGAATGAAGCAAAAACAGACTTGAACATAGTTATGGGTCTTTGCGTGGGGCACGACAGTCTTTTTTACAAATATTCAAAGGCGCCCGTGACCACCCTTGTGGCAAAAGACAGAGTCACGGGGCATAATCCGGTTGCACCCCTGTACAATGCCGGTTCATATTACAAAAAACTATTGAAAAAAGGAGAACATAAATGATCGACTATAAAGACATTATTGCAGAACTGATTACCGAAAGCGCTGAAGGACTGGAAAAAGAACAGGTAAGAGCCATGATCGAAGTTCCAACCGATGAAAAAATGGGGGACTATGCTTTACCCTGTTTCAAACTGGCAAAGACTCTGAGAAAGGCGCCTCCTTTGATAGCAAAGGATATCGCCGCAAAAATAGAGGGGATCCCGCTGTTTGATAAGGTGGAACAGGTCAACGCATATGTCAATATGTTCATTTCAAGGGAGGACTTTGTCTCATCAGTCATTGAGCAGGCAGTCTCGGAAGAAGAAAACTACGGCAGGAGCATCATAGGCCAAGGCAAAAAGGTCATAGTGGAATATTCTTCACCCAACATCGCGAAACCTTTTCATATAGGGCATATAAGAAGTACGGTGATCGGCAACTCCATTTACAAGATATACGATTTTCTCGGATATGATACGGTAAGGATCAATCATCTGGGAGACTACGGCACTCAGTTCGGAAAGATGATCTGTGCATACAGGCACTGGGGAAACAGAGAAGACGTGGCAAAAGAGCCGATAAAGACACTGCTTGGATATTACACCAGGTTTTATCAGGAAGTAGAAAATGATCCGGGCCTGGATCAGGAAGCAAGGGAGATATTCACAAAACTGGAGCATGGCCAAAAGGAAGAAGTTGAGCTTTGGCAGTGGTTCAGAGATGAATCCCTCAAAGAGTTCAAACGGGTATATGAAATGCTGGGCATAGAATTCGATTCCTATGCGGGAGAAAGTTTCTATTCGGACAAAATGCCCAGATTTGTCAG
>JAAYYX010000127.1 GCA_012515135.1 Clostridiales bacterium
AAAGGGTATCCCGGGATCGGGGTTCGTTTCCATTCCTATTGCTCCTTTCTTTTTCTGATCATAAATCCGGTTCTGACCGGCTTTTTCATTTTTATTTTTATAAGCTGCTGGGGGTGCGGGGCAGAGTCAATTGCATCTCCCGATTCATTCAACATTACTTCCAGTTTCTGTATGAAAAAATCTGTTTCCGGACCAAAAACCTCTATTTCTTCTCCCCTGCACATCTTGTTTCTCTGCTCCACCAAAGCCATTTTTGTTTCTGCATCATACTCTTTGACAAGTCCTGTAAAAGAGTATTCTCTTATATAGCTGCTGGTTTTATAATTTTGGGCACTTTTACCCGGTTTTGAAAAATAAAAACCGGTTGTGAATTCTCTGTGACTTACTTTTTGGAGCTCTGCCAGCCATGCAGGGTCTGATCTGTAATTTTCAGGATCTTTGTAATAAGCATCTATAGCTTTTCTGTATACGGATGTCACAACTGCCGTATAAAATATGCTTTTCATCCGGCCTTCGATCTTTATGGAGTCAAGGCCGGAATCGATCAGTTCCGGTAGATGACCGATCATACACAGATCCTTTGAATTCATTATGTATGTGCCTCTTTCATCTTCTTCAACAGGATAATATTCTCCCGGTCTTTTTTCTTCTGAAAGAGAATATCTCCATCTGCATGGATGTGCACACATGCCTCTGTTTGCATCTCTTTCGGCCATAAAATTACTTAGAAGACATCTGCCGGAATAGGAAATACACATGGCTCCGTGCACAAATGCTTCAAGTTCCATCTCGGGAGGTATCTTTTTTCTTATTTCGGCTATATCCTTCAAAGTCAGCTCTCTTGCCACTACGGCTCTTTTTATGCCTGTCCTGTGCCAGAAGCCTGCGGCCTTATAATTGGTCATGTTTGCCTGAGTACTCAAATGTATGACAGCATCAGGGATGATGTTTTTCAGTATTTCAATAACTCCAGGATCCGAAACGATAAAGGCATCTATGTCTATTTCAGCTCTTTCTATTTCACATAAATAGTTTTCGATAGGCTTTATGTCTTCATTGCCAGGGAAAATGTTCACAGCAAGGTAACATTTCCTTCCCCTTTCATGGGCATGATCCACTCCTTTTTTCATTTCTGCTGTGGAAAGATTTCCCGCCGATGCCCTGAGGCTGAAGCCTTCTCCTCCGAAATATATGGCATCCGCTCCATAGTCAACAGCCGTAATAAGTTTTTCAAAATCTCCCGCAGGAGCCAGCAGTTCGATTTTTTTTAAGGTTTTACTTGACATATGTAAGGCTCACTCCATCTCCCATGGGCAGAACGAAAGTATCTCCCTTTTCAGTTTCGTTTATATATTCAAGAAACTCTTTCATTCTGTTCATACTTGTCCTGTCTCTCCTTGATTTGAGATATCTCTCATCTGCAGTTATACCGTCCAGGAGAATATTGTCGCATAAAATAAGAGTTCCGGCATGAGAAACTTTTATGCTTTCGTTAAAAAAATCCATATAATGACTTTTTGCCGCATCAATAAAAATGAAGTCAAATGGCTTGAACTCCTTTTTATTTCTTCCCTCCGCAATATCTGAGATCACTTCCCGGCCGTCACCGTGGATTATGCTGACTCTATCTGAAAGACCGGATTCATGAAAATTGGCTGATGCTCTCTTTACAGCCCTCTGATCCTTTTCAACGGTCAATATGGTGCTTTTCGGGCAGACCGCTGCCATGACTGTGGCGGAATACCCTCCTCCGGTGCCTATCTCAAGGATTCTTTTGGGTTTCAGGTTATAAAGAAGGCTGATGATGAGACTTTCAGTATCCTTCCGGATAACCGGAATGCCTCCTTTTTCTTCGATCCTTCTAAGTTCCCCAAGCTTTTCACTTACAGGCTTGTAGAATTTATCCGTATATTCGATTATATGCTGATTTGTAATATTCATTCCTATTTAAAAGATTCCGCGTAATTGTTTTTATCTTTCATGAACTCTTCATAGCTTTTAGAAAAATTATGCGATGTGGAATCCTTTGATTTCAATACAAAGTAAAGGTGATCAGTATCAGCCGGCTCAAAAACCGCATCAATGGAAGCTTTGCCGGGAGAGCATATGGGCCCTTTGGGAAGACCGTCAATGATATATGTGTTGTAGGGAGATTCTATCCTTGTATCAGCATTGCTAAGTACCGGCTTTTGTTCTCCCAGTATATACTGGACCGTTGAACAGCACTGCAGTTTCATGTTTTTTTCGAGTCTGTTATAAAGCACACTTGCTATTTTCGGACGGTCTTGGTTTTCCACTGCTTCTCTTTCTACTATTGATGCCAGTGTTATCATTTCGTACATGCTGTAACCCATTTTCTTTGCTTTTTTGTAATAATCGTCTGTCACTGTGATGTCAAACTCTGCCAGCATCGTATCTATTACTTCATGGGCGTCGGCATTAACTGATACTTCATACATATTCGGGAACAGAAATCCTTCCAGCCTGTTTTCTCCCTCCGGAAGCTGATCCATGAATCTGTAATCAAAATCCCCTTCAGTTGCCTCCTTCAGGAATTCTTTCTCTGAGACTATCCCCTGCTTTTGGAGCCTTTTTGCAGTCTGCTTTATTGTTTCTCCCTCGATGGTCTGAAATGCCTGCCCTGCAGATCTCCCTGAAATTATTGCCTGTGCTATTTCTTTCATTGACATTGCCTTTGAGAGGGCATAATCCCCGGCCTTGTACTTTCCATCGTAAAAGCTTATTTTTGATCTGATCTTAAAAATCATCTCACTTCTTATAAGTCTGTTTTCATGAAGTACCGCAGCTATCTGCGCTGTTCCGCTGCCCTCTTTGATGTTTACTATTACTGTATCTTTGGAAGATGGGTCTAAAGGGCTCCCCAAAACCGCAAGTATTATTCCTGCTGTTATTATCAAAACCAGCAGTACGACAACTGCAAGAACCGCCGTAAAAGTCCTTTTATTCTTTATTCTGAGCTTCTTTACCATATACTCTCTGTTCCCTCATTACTATTTTTATTTTATTTTTGCCTCATATATAATAAAGGACGCCTGACACAAACGTCCCTTGCGGCTTTTTATTTTGCCCGGCCCAGATATTCTCCGGTCCTTGTGTCTATCTGTATGACTTCACCTTCTTCGATAAAAATGGGCACCTGTATGACCGCTCCCGTTTCCACCTTTGCCGCTTTAGTCACATTTGTGGCTGTGTCTCCTTTTACTCCCGGCTCTGTCTCTTCCACCTTAAGATTGACGAAATTCGGTGCTTCCACAAGGAATGGGGATGCTTTATAAAACTTTATAGTTGCATCGTCGTTTTCTTTTATGTATTTCATGGCTTCTTCCACCTGATCCGCCTGGATCGGTATCTGTTCATAAGAATCCTTGTCCATGAAATAAAAAAGTTCTCCGTCAGAATAAAGATACTGCATGACCTTTGTTTCTATATGGGCTTTTGGGAATTTATCATTTGGATTAAAAGCTTCTTCTTTTATAGCCCCCGAAAGTACGTTTTTATGTTTTGTCCGCACAAAGGCCGCACCCTTGCCGGGTTTTACATGCTGGAAATCAACTACAACATGAGGTTCTCCGTCTATTTCAAATGTGATGCCTTTTCTGAAATCTCCTGCGTAAATCATTTTTCTTCTCCGTTTCGTTCAAAATCAAATACCAATAGTACAAAATCAAAGTATCAAAAGCTTTTTCTCGGATTTAACGGTATTAATTATACCAAATCCGCTTATTATTGCCAAGTCTTCGATGCGTATACCGAACCGGCCGGGTATATATATTCCCGGTTCTATGGTTATGGCCATATTCTCAGCAAGTATATCTTCATCGCCTGCCTTTTTGTTGATATAAGGTTCTTCGTGCACTTCCCTGCCCACACCATGACCTGTCCCGTGAATGAAGTTTTCCCCGTATCCGGCTTTTTCTATTATGTCTCTTGCAGCTTTGTCAATATCGAAACACTTTATACCGGGTCTGCATAATGAAAGTGCTTTTTCCTGGGCCTTAAGGACTGTTTCATATGCCTTTTGTTTTTCACTGCTTATACTGCCCAAAGCCACGGTCCTTGTCATATCACCGCAGTATCCGTCTATCACAGCCCCGAAATCCATAGTCAGCATATCGCCTTCTTCTATTCTTTTGTCCGTGGGGCTTCCGTGGGGATCGGCTCCGTTTTCTCCCGAAACAAATATGGTGGGAAAAGCCAGCCCCTGGGATCCCATTTTTTTCAGCGTTTCTTCAATTTCACCGGCGATCTGCTTTTCTGTCATTCCTTCTCTTATGTAGCCGATAATATGTGTGAAACATGCATCGCCCATGGATGAAGCTTTCATTATTTTAAGCAGTTCTTCGGGTCTTTTTATATTTTTATCTACCAATTCCCATCAAGTCTCCTAATATCTTGTATATGTCCTGCATCATTAATGCAAAACGCATCTCGCACTGCAGATATTCTGATGCCAGAGGATCCTTTGCCACTATCTGATAAAGGTTCTGTATCTGCTGAAGCATATCATTGCTGACTTCCTCACCGAGCATCTGCTTGCCCTGTACTGCCAGTTGTTTCTGCTGATAGTCCTTCAGCATCTCTTCCAGCTCAGGATTCTCCGATATCTTTTCTTTTGCTTTCATGT
>JAAYYX010000128.1 GCA_012515135.1 Clostridiales bacterium
AATATTTTCGGGAACATAGCTGTTGCGAAAGAATATATGCAGGCCAGGAAGGATTCAGGGAAAATAATAAGGGAGTTTTCCCCCGATGCGGTGATAGGCACCGGAGGATATGTTTGTGCTCCCGCATTAAAGGCGGCACACCTGCAGGGGATAAGGACTTTCATACAGGAGCAGAATGCCATGCCCGGACTGGCAAACAAAATGATGGAGAAACATGCGGAAAAAGTATTCCTGGGCTTCGAAGAGGCAGGCAAAGGTTTCAGATACCCGGACAAACATATTGTTACCGGGAACCCCGTAAGAAAAGAATTTTTTTCTGTTGACAAGAAAAAGGCCAAAGAAGAAGCCAGAAAAGAACTGGGCATAAAGCAGCAGGATTTTGTGCTTCTGGCCTTCGGAGGCAGTCAGGGAGCAGGCAGAATAAACAAATCAATGATACGTGTCATAGAAAAATACAACGGTCAGGGAAATATTCAGATATTTTTTGCCACAGGAAGCTATTATCATATGCCCGTGATGAATGAACTGGGAGAGAAGGGCATAAGACTCAAAGAAAATGTAAATGTGCTAAGCTACATAAATGATATGCATAAATATCTGAATGCAGCAGATCTGGTAATAAGCAGAAGCGGAGCAATAACGGTTTCTGAAATAGCTGTATGCGGCAAACCGTCAATACTTATACCGTCTCCCATAGTCACCGGAGACCATCAGACATTCAATGCGAAGGTCCTTTCGGAGAAGGGCGCAGCCATATTGATGGAAGAAAAAAGCATGACGGAAGAGGCCTTGGAACAGGGTATAGAAAAACTCAGAAAAGACAAAGAGACTCTTTTAAAAATGGCAAAAAGCGCTGAAAAATGCGCACCTGTTGATGCGGCTGAAATGATCTGCCATTATATATCAGGCCGGGAGCAGATATGACCCATGTTAGGAAAAAAAGAAAAAAGAAACATTATTTTTTGAAGTTCCTTTTGTTTGCTGCCCTGTGCACGGGACTTTTCTTTTTGCTGTCCTCCGAATACTTCGATATACAGAAGATCCGGGTCAAAGGTAATAATAACTATACAAAACAGCAAGTAGTGAAAATGTCGGGAATAAAAAAGGGAGAGAATATATTTGCATTAAGAGCCAGAAAGACCCGGGAAAACATGAAAGAGAATTCATATATATATGATGTGAAGATAAGACGATCTCTTCCCGACAAGGTGGTGCTGGAAATCAAAGAAAGAAAAGAACAGGCGGCAGTACCTTATGAAGATTCTTATATTATGATCGACAGGGAAGGCTATGTACTCAAAAAAACAAAAGAAGAGCCCAAGCTGACCATTATAAAGGGGATGACCATAGAAAGAATGAAAGAGGGCAAAAAAATGAAGGTCAAAGAAGGAATAGTCCTGGAAGACACTCTGACCATGCTTGTGACCATGAAAAAAAGCGATCTGTTCTTTAAAAAAATAGACATATCCAAAGTAATAATAAAGGCTTACATATATGACAGTCTTGTGTGCGAAGGGACCCCGTCAAATATAATGAAGAGCATGAAAAACGGAGATCTGGAAGCGGTGCTTTATGATCTTTATCAAAAGGATATAAAAAGAGGCGTGATCAATATAGGTGAAGATGATTACTGCTCATTCAGCCCCGCAATAAACTGAAATATGAGGTAGAATGAAAAAGTAAATTATTGTGCAAAAGCACAATAATATGCTATAATAACACCATATATATAAAAGTGGTCGTGTCGGGAGGAAGCTGTCATATGTTACAATTTGAAATGAAAGAAAAAGGCAATGCAAAGCTTGTTGTTATAGGTGTTGGCGGCGGCGGATGCAATGCAGTTAACAGAATGATCGATGAGGGAATGAAAGGTGCCGAATTCCTGGCAGTCAATACAGATAAGCAGGCACTTTCATCATGTAAAGCCGAAAACAAACTGCAGATAGGTGAGAAACTGACAAAGGGACTGGGAGCAGGGGGGAATCCCGAGACAGGCCAAAAGTCCGCAGAAGAAAACATGGAAGATATTGCCCAGTTTGTCAGCGGTGCCGAAATGGTATTCGTTACGGCAGGCATGGGAGGCGGCACCGGGACAGGCGCTGCACCGGTGGTGGCAAAAGTCGCAAAGGATATGGGCATACTCACGGTAGGGGTGGTAACCAAGCCCTTCGGATTTGAAGGACGAAAGAGAGGCGAGCATGCCGATCTTGGAATAAAATTCCTAAAAAAGTACGTAGACTCTATGGTGGTTGTACCCAATGACAAACTGCTGAAACTGGCAGAAGAAAACACATCGCTTCTTACGGCTTTCAACATGGCAGACGGAGTCCTGAGGCAGGGAGTCCAGGGAATAACCGATCTGATAGGCGATGACGGACTTATAAATCTTGACTTCGCAGATGTGGAGACAGTGATGAGAGACAGAGGTGTGGCTCACATGGGTGTAGGTCTTGGCAAGGGAGATGACAAGGTAAGAGAAGCAGTTAAGACTGCCATCGAAAGTCCTCTTCTGGAAACCACAGTTGCCGGGGCAAAATCCATTCTTCTGAATGTGACCGGCGGATACGATATAGGCATGATGGATGTCAACGATGCTGCAAACCAGATACAAAGCGTTGCGGACAAAGATGCAATAATAATATTCGGAGCAGCAGTCAAAGAAGATATGAAAGATGAAATGCATATCACAGTCATAGCCACCGGATTCGAAAACAAACCTTCAAATTATGCCTCCACCGTAAGCCTGTTCAAAGCGGAAGCGGCAGCAGCAGGAGACGAAAAAAAGGAAGACGAGCCGGAAGGAAACGAAGAACCCGGAGAAGAGACCGGTCAAGAAGAATCTCCCGAAAAAAAATTCGATATCCCGTCATTTCTTAAATAGAAATAAGAGCATATAAATAAGAAAAGCCGGTATTATACCGGCTTTTCTGGATTAAAAGCAATTATGAAAGTTATAAACTCAACAGAAAACAGAATATATAAGATGTGCATAAAGCTGGGAAGCAAAAAGTACAGGGACAGACTTGGTCTTTATATCATCGAGGGTGAAAAACTCGTAAAAGAGGCAGAGTCTGCCGGCATGACAGAAATGGTCATCATAAAAGAAGATCATCCGCGGAAGGAAGAATTCGGCGGATCCACCAGAGTCTTTATGAAGGGCAGTCTTTTTGATAAAGCTGCCCAAACAAAGACCACCCAGGGAGTTTTTGCTGTGGCGGCAAAAAAAGAATATGATCCCAAAGAGTTCTTTGAAATAACTGCCGGAAAGAACCTGATAGTTCTGGACAGACTGCAGGATCCCGGTAACATCGGAACAATAATAAGGACAGCTGAGGCGGCCGGATACGGAGGCGCGATCATAATGAAGGGCAGCGGAGACATATATTCCTCAAAGGCAGTAAGAGCAGCAGCCGGTTCCATATTAAGATTCCCGGTGATGCCGGCGGAAGAAGCGGGCAGTACTGCAGAGCTGCTTTTGAAAAACGGCAGGAGGCTCATCTGCACAAAGGCAGACGCAAAAAAAGATTTCAGAGAAACGGATCTGACCGAGAATACCGCCCTGGTGATAGGAAATGAAGGAAGAGGAGTATCAGATGAATTCATAAGTTTGTCCGGGGAAACAATAAAAATACCCATGAAGGGAGAAGTGGATTCTCTCAATGCAGCAGTGGCTGCAGGCATACTTATGTATCGTTCAGTACAGAAAGGTTAACAGAATGCAGGAAAAACTAAAAATCATACTTAAAAACACAAGAGATCTGCTTGAAAAGGCAGCCGGCATCGATGAAACAGAAATGATCAGAGTAAAAGTGCTGGGCAAAAAAGGCGAACTTACAGACATATTGAAATCCATGGGAAAGCTTCCGCCGGAAGAAAGAAAAGAACTGGGCAGGGCGGCAAACGATGTGAGAAAAGAAATAGAAAATCTTCTGGAAGAAAAGTTTGCCAAAGTAAAAGAAGCTGCAAAGGAAGGCAGATTCAGGCTTGAAAAAATAGATGTTACAGAGCCGGGACGCGAATTTGTCCTGGGGGTGAAACATCCTCTGACAATAGTCACAGAAGAGATATCCGGCATTTTTATGTCCATGGGGTACTCATATGCGGAAGGCCCCCAGGCGGATACTGTTTTTAATGCCTTTGATGCATTGAATTCGCCCAAAGATCATCCCTCAAGGGATATGACAGATACATTTTATATATCGGATGATGTGGTCTTAAGACCTCATACTTCCACAGTACAGATAAGGACCCTGATAAAACAGGAACCTCCGATAAAAATAATCTCACCGGGCAGATGCTTCAGGTGCGATACCTTTGATGCCACCCATTCACCCATGTTCCAGCAGATAGAAGGGCTTCTTGTGGATGAGGGAATAAATATGGCGGATCTCAAAGGTACCCTTGACAGTATGGCAAAAAAGCTCTTTGGTTCTGCCACAAAAACAAAATTCAGACCTCACTATTTTCCCTTTACAGAACCCAGTGCCGAAATGGATGTATCATGCTTCAAGTGCGGAGGCAAAGGATGCAATATCTGCAAAGGAAGCGGATGGATAGAGATACTGGGATGCGGCATGGTGCACCCAAATGTTTTGGCCGTGGGCGGTCTTGATACAGAAAAGTATACGGGTTTCGCCTTCGGAATGGGTGTAGAGAGGATCGCTATGCTGAAATACGGAGTTGATGATATAAGGCTGTTCTATGAGAACGATATGCGTTTCATCAACCAGTTCAAATAGGAGGTGTGTCAATGTTAGTACCAATTGAATGGCTAAAGGATTATACAGAGGTTAACGTGACCACTGAAGAATTCTGTGAAAAAATGATAATGTCCGGCTCAAATGTTGAAAGTGTTAAGCTTTTTGGAGAAGGCATCGAAAACGTTGTGGTGGGAAAGGTTATAAAAAAAGAGAAGCATCCCGATGCGGACAAGCTTTCCGTATGTATGGTGGACGTGGGAGAAGACGAACCGTTGCAGATAGTATGCGGTGCAGCAAATGTGGCGGAGGGAATAAATGTTGCAGTTGCAAGAGACAACAGTAGGATACCCGGACCACTGCACGGCCAGACCCAAAATGAGGGGGCAACAAGAATAAAAAAAGGAAAGATCAGAGGGGTTTTATCCTTTGGAATGATATGCTCTGCCCAGGAGCTGGGCTTTGATGATAAGGTCATACCGGTGGCTCATAAAGACGGCATATGGATACTGCCCGAAGGACTTTCACCCGGAGCAGATATCAAAGAGGCCATGGAACTCGTAAGTGCCGCAGTGGATTTTGAGATAACTCCCAACAGATCCGACTGCCTTTCAATGATAGGCATGGCAAGGGAATCGGCAGCTACACTGGCAAGTAAACTGCACTACCCTGAAATAAAGATTTCAGCCGCATCCGATAAAGAGGCAAAAGATTATATTGATATCAGTATAAATGATCCCGCTCTCTGCAAAAGATATGCGGCAAAGATAGTTACCGATATCAGGATACAGCAGTCCCCCTGGTGGCTGCAGAAAAGGCTGATGTATGCCGGTATGAGACCCATAAACAATATTGTTGATATAACCAATTTTGTTATGCTGGAATATGGCCAGCCCATACACGCATTCGATATAAGACAGATAGAAGGAAAAAAGATCGTTGTGGAAACAGCTTCAAAAGGTGAGAAGTTCTTTACTTTGGACGGCAGCGAAAGGATCCTTGACGAAACCATGCTGATGATAAAGGACGGAATGAAAAATGTGGCTGTGGCAGGTGTCATGGGAGGCCTTGACTCAGAGATAAAAGACGATACAAAAACGATCCTGGTGGAATCCGCCAACTTTGATCCGGAGAGCATCAGGCGGACATCCAAGAAACTCGGCCTTCGTACCGAGGCCTCTTCCAGGTTCGAAAAGAAAGTGGACCCTGCTCTTTGCATCATCTGTGCAGAGAGAGTCTGCAGCCTTATTGAAATGCTTGGGGCAGGCAACGTCGTAAAGGGGGAGGTGGACGTCTATCCGTCTCCTGAAAGCCCAAAAAAAATAGATGTAAGGCCGGCAAGAATAAATCATGTGCTGGGCGTAGAAATAGCAGCAGAGGAAATGGCAGAAATGTTTGAAGCTCTGGAAATGAAAGTGGAAAGAGAAGGGGAAATTCTCAGAGTAATGCCGCCTTCCGTGAGAAGGGATCTTGATTCGGAGGTGGATTTCACCGAAGAAGCTGCAAGGATGTACGGATATGACAGGCTTCCCGTGACCATACCCAGGGGAAACAGTGAAGCCGCCTTAAGCAGAGAAGAGAATCTCAGAAAGCTGACAAGGGATACCCTTTGTGCTCTGGGAGCAAATGAAATACAGACATATTCTTTTGTAAGCCCCAAAAGTATCGATCATATAGGTATAGAAGAGGATTCCTGGGAAAGAAATTTTGTTCATCTCAAAAATCCTCTTGGAGAGGAAAATTCCGTGATGCGTACCATACTTACTCCCGGCATGCTTGAAGTAATGGGAAGAAACTGGTCAAGAAAGGCAGAAGCGTTGAAATGCTTTGAAATAGGCAGCACATTCGGAAAAGATCTGATCCATGAAGAGACTCTCCCCCAAGAGCAGGATGCACTTTGCATAGGTCTTTACGGGGAGGGATATGACTTCTTTACTTTGAAGGGCATGGTGACAGAAATGCTCAATGTGCTGAAAATAAAAGATCCGGAATTCGAAGCCGAAAACGGCTACAGGGTATATCATCCGGGCAGGTGTGCCAGGATATCATATAAAGGCGAGGAATTGGGCATAATGGGAGAGATACATCCCGATGTGGCAGAGCTTATGGGAATAGGACAGAGGTGCCATGTGGCCGAGTTCATGTTCGATAAGGTGATGAAAAATGCCAGCACGGAAGTTTATTACAGCCCTCTTCCCAAATATCCCGCAGTTGCCAGGGACATAGCTTTGCTTATAAAAGAAGATATACCGGCCGGTTCTGTGGAAAAAGTGATCCGCGAAGCCGGCGGAAGCATACTGGAGAGCGTAAAACTATTTGATGTTTACAGAGGGAAACAGGTGGATAACGGCATGAAGAGCGCAGCTTTTGCGCTAACATACAGACATCCCGAAAAAACACTCACCGACGAAGAGGTGACCAAAATACACGAAAAAGTTCTTGCGGCACTAAAAGAAAAATTTGATGCCGTCCTAAGAGATGTATAAAAAGGAGGAGGAGAAATGGGAAGTAATAAAGTAAGCGTAAGGATCTACGGACAGGAATACGTTATCTCAGGAGACAAATCACAGGAGCATATGATAAGAGTGGCTGCATATGTGGACACTAAAATGCATGAACTGGGCAGCCTGTTCAAAAAAAGCCCCGTTTCTTCTCTGGCTGTACTTTCTGCGGTGAACATCGCGGACGAGTATTTTACTGTTATGCAGAAGATAGATGAATCAAAGATAACCAACGAACAGATGGAAGGAGACATCCACAGGTATGAGCAGCTTTGGGAGGAAGCAAAAAAAACGCTTTCGGATCAGAGAAAAGAGACGCAGGATGTCATAAGAGAAAAAGAAGAACTTGCTGAGAAACTCAGAGAAAAGGAAAGGCAGATAGAAGAACTTCTAAAGGGAGAGAAGAATATAGAGGCAGAAGTAGAAAAGCATAAAGCCATAACCGAGGCCGAAACAGAAGAAAAATACAAAGATCTTGAAAATAATTTTTTTGATCTACAGATGGAAAATATCCAGTTGAAAAGCGAAGTGGAAAAATTAAAAAGCAGGATCGAACAGGAATTTTGATGAACGAAAAATCCATAAAAATTTTAGAATTCAATAAAATCATCCAGCTTCTCATGATGCAGGCCGGCTCAGAAATGACAAGAAAAGTCATATCTGAGCTTGAACCTTTTAATGAGGAAAGATTTGTAAGAGAAGGGCTTGACGAAACGGAAGAGGCAGAGATTCTTATCACGGTAAAAGGGCCTCTTCCCCTTGGGAATTTTTATGATATAGGAGATCATATAAAGCTGGCCTCAAAGGGACGCACTCTTACGATGAAACAACTTCTTATGATCCTTTATAATATGAAAATCACAAGAAACACAGTAAATTTTCTAAAGGGAGACCTGCCGCCCCTGCCCATTCTAAAAGGCATGGCCGAAGTCCTTGAGGTATACAGGGAACTGGAAGAGGAAATAGACAGATGCATATTGTCGGAGGAGGAGATGGCCGATGATGCCAGCAGCGGACTCAAAAGCATCAGAAGGGATATGATCAGGCAGAACGAAGCTGTGAAAGACAAGATCAGCAGTATCATAAACTCTTCTGAAAATCGGACGATGCTGCAGGACTATATAGTGACCATGAGAGACGGACGATATGTTATACCGGTGAAACAGGAATATAAGACCAGATTTCCGGGAGTGGTGCACGACCAGTCGGCCAGCGGAGCTACTCTTTTTATAGAACCTCAGGTGATAGTTGACATGAACAACCGGCTGAGACAGCTGGAAATCCAGGAAAAAGCCGAAGTAGAAAGAATACTGGCCGAGCTTTCAGAGGAAATCGCCCGGCACTTTCATGGGCTAATGAATAATCAGGAACTTCTGGTGCATATGGATCTCATATCCGCAAAGGGCAAACTGGCAAAGCTCCAGAAAGCCGAAAGACCTTTTATATCGGGAGAAGGCCATCTTGCGCTGGTTGCTGCCAGACATCCCCTTATCGAAAAGGACAAGGTGGTTCCCATTGATGTTTCCATAGGGGATGCGTACAATGCTTTGATAGTTACGGGACCCAACACCGGCGGCAAGACAGTGACTCTAAAGACCACGGGACTCCTTTGCATGATGGCTCAGACGGGACTTTTTATTCCTGCGGCGTCAAATAGCAGGGTGCCGGTCTTTTGCGATATATTTGCTGACATTGGGGATGAGCAGAGCATAGAACAGAGCCTTTCAACATTTTCCTCCCATATGAAAAATATAGTAGAAATAACAAAAAAGGCGGGAACAGGATCTCTGGTCCTGCTTGATGAACTGGGTGCCGGGACGGACCCCACTGAGGGAGCGGCTCTGGCCATAGCACTGCTGGAATACCTGAGGGCAAAAGATGCCAATATACTGGCAACGACACATTATACAGAACTGAAAAAATATGCGCTTTCCACAGAGGGCGTGGAAAATGCCTCAATGGAATTCGATGTGGAAACTTTGAGTCCGACTTTCAAACTTACCATGGGGATCCCGGGCAAGTCCAATGCATTTGAAATCTCAAAAAAACTCGGTCTTATTGACAGTATAACGGAAAAGGCCAGGGAACTGCTTTCCGGAGGCGATCTTGAATTCGAAGAAGTCATTTCCGCCATGGAAGAAGACAAAAAAGCCGCAGAAAAGGAAAGGGATCAGGCCATCACTCTCAATATCCAAATGAAAAAATTGAAGGAAGAAATGGATGAGGACCTGAGAAGACTTGAAGAAAGAAAAGAAAAAATCATAAGCAAAGCCAAGGAAGAAGCCCGTGATATGATCCAAGAGGCAAAGCAGATATCCGATGAGGTCAGAGAAGAGCTTAGGAACATATCAAAAAAAGAAAGCCTTTCCCAAAAAGAACAAAGAAATGAAAACACCAGAAGAAAGATAAAGGATGCGGCCGGCAGGTACAAACAGCAGATAATAAAAGAAATAAACGATGATCCTGTGAGAATAGAAGATGTAAAGACGGGGGATAGGGTAAAGGTGCTCACCCTGGGTCAAAACGGAGAGATAATAGCTCTTCCGGATGACAAGGGTGAAATGACTGTTCAGGTGGGCAGGTTAAGAGTAAAAGCAAAGACGGAAGATCTGAAAATAATAAACGAAGGGAAAAAGAAAAAGAGCACCCGGGCAGACAGACACTACAGGCAGCTTTACAGCATAAAGGCAAAGAGTGTTTCGGT
>JAAYYX010000129.1 GCA_012515135.1 Clostridiales bacterium
GTTACTGTCAGGGATTTTTCAGGCTTGTCTGTGGTTATTTCCTTAAAATCGGCAACCGTCATTCCTCTCAAACCAGGGGTAGTCGGCTTATATTTTTTTATTCCCATTGTCTTCTGCCTCCCGTCTCTTTACAGTCCCTGGAAGAATTCGATTTCTTTGCTCTTCTCCGTAAGCGTTACTATCGCCTTCTTTGAAGAAGAAGTTCTGCCGACATTTCTTCCCATTCTCTTTAACTTACCGCTGACATTCATTATATTGACCTTTGCAACTTCCACATCGAATATCTCTTCGACTGCAAGTTTTACCTGTGTCTTGTTTGCATCAGTCGCCACCTTGAATGTGTATTTTCTGTTTTGAACATCCTCCATACTTCTTTCGGATATTACAGGTTTTATTATTACGTCATAAGGGGTTTTCATTATGAATACACCTCCTCGATCTTGTTTACAGCATCTTTTGTTACTATGAAGCTGTCATGATTGATTATTTCATATACGTTCATGGCCGATACCAGGGTCGTTCTTGTCCCGGGTATGTTGGATGCTGATTTTACGATATTATCATCCTTGTCTGCCATTACTATAAGAACCTTCTTTCCGGCCTTTATGTTTTCAAGGACACTGATCATTTCCTTTGTTTTCGGCTCTTTGAATTTCAGTTCATCAAGCACGATTATTTCCTTTTCTTTTACCTTTGAAGAAAGGGCGGATTTCATTGCCAGCCTCTTGAGTTTCTTTGGCAGTGTATATCTGTAACTTCTGGGTTTAGGTGCAAATGCAACTCCTCCTCCCACCTGGGTGGGGTCGGTGGTGCTTCCCTGTCTGTGGCGTCCGGTTCCCTTTTGTCTGAAGGGTTTTCTTCCGCCTCCTCTTACATCGCCTCTTGTCTTTGCTGACTGGGTTCCCTGTCTGCGGTTTGCCAGGTAGTTCTTGACTACTGCGTGGACGGCAAACTCATTCGGCTCGATCCCGAAAATATCGTCATTGAGCTCTATTTCACCGGCGTCCGCTCCGGTCATTTTAAGCACTTTTACTTTTGCCATTTTCTACGTCCTCCTTCCGTGATCCTTATTGCTCCTGGCCTTTAACTGCGTACTGTATGCGCACCAGGCTTCCTTTGCCGCCGGGTACCGCACCTTTTACAAGCAGCAGATTTCTATCTTCGATAACTTTTACCAGTTTTACATTCTGAACAGTTATTGTCTCGCGGCCCATTCTTCCGGGGCCTGCATTTCCCTTGAACACTCTGGAAGGATAGGTCCCTGCAGCCAGGGCGCCGGCCATTCTCTTGTGTTTGGATCCGTGAGTCATTGGGCCTCTGTGGTGTCCGTGTCTTTTGATGTTTCCCTGAGTGCCCTTGCCCTTTGACGTTCCCGTTATGTCCAGCATCTTTCCTTCTTCAAATTCATTAACAGTCATTACCTGCCCTGTTTCGTAGCTGTCACCATCATCAGGTGTAAATTCCATCAAATGTTTCTTGGCATCCACGCCGGCTTTTTTGAAATGCCCTGTCATCGGCTTGTTCACCCTTTGCGGTTTCGCATCGGAGAATCCCACCTGAACGGAATCATATCCGTCTCTTTCGACCGTTTTTACCTGTGTAACGGTCTGGGGACCGGCTTCGATCACAGTAACAGGTATAACTTCGCCTTCTTCATTAAAAATCTGTGTCATGCCGATTTTTTTTCCCAGTAATACTTTCATATCAAACCTCCTGAATACTTACAGCGGATTGCGATCTCTTGCAATCATACTAAGGGAGTTCCCTTCGCCTTATAACTTGATTTCGATGTCCACTCCTGCGGGCAGCTCCAGTTTTGTGAGAGCG
The DNA here is from genome assembly GCA_012515135.1 of Clostridiales bacterium. GTDB lineage: Bacteria > Bacillota > Clostridia > Peptostreptococcales > Anaerovoracaceae > UBA1422. The sequence continues at coordinate 1,828 of JAAYYX010000129.1, forward strand.
TCCGTAGTCTTTGCAGTGGCACTTGTGATATCTATCAGTCTCTTGTGTGTCCTCTGTTCAAATTGTTCTCTGCTATCCTTGTACTTATGTACTGCCCTTAAGATAGTGACAACTTCTTTTTCCGTGGGAAGCGGTATCGGTCCCGACACTTCTGCCCCTGTCTTTTTTGCGGTGTCAACGATCTTTGCGGCCGACTGATCCAGCAGTGCATGATCATAGGCTTTTAATCTGATCCTGATTTTTTGTAGTTCTCCCATTTTGTCCTCCAAATCTTTTTTGTACAGTTTTCGCTATTTTCGTACAAGGGGTGCTTTGTTGGTTTTTCAAGGTGTTCAAGATTTCGCCTGCGCGTTACACCTCGCCGTGCGTTTGCTGTTTTATGCCACGGAACAAAACCGGCAAGCCCCTTCGCCCCCGTCAAGCGGGAACAATTCTCGGCGGAAATATCCTGATAGCTCAGCAACTTCCCGCTTCTTCGCCATTTCGCAAGCTTTTGTAGTATATAACATATGTATTTCTATTGCAATAGTTTTTTTAAAAAAAGTTGATTGTTTTTTTGTGGTTTTTATCGATACAAATCAACTCTTTTCAACGCTTTTATCTGCCGGTGCATTCACACTGTTCCTTGTGTTTGTTGTGTTTTCCTTTTAAACAAAAAAATGCATACCCGGCTTGTTCCTTTCGGGTATGCATTTTGTCCATATAATGTTTTTTTATCAATAACCAAGATCCTCATTCACCATTATGACATGTATACGGTCGGGGCTGTTGCAGAATCTTGTTACCAGTGTCATGGAACATATTGTCTGACCGCTTATAAGACAGTTTCCGCATATGCCGGTCTTCCCACAGGGCGTCTCTTTTTTGAGCCTTATACAATTTGCGGGACAGGCTTCTGTTTTGATCCTGGCCATGGCCGCCTCTTCATCCTTTGCTATTTTGTTTGTTCCTGCTATAACTATGACCTTTTTTGGCCCGAAACAAAGAGCCGCCGTACGGTTTCCTCTTCCGTCTATATTAACAAGCTTTCCGTCAAGGGTTATGGCATTTGTGCCGGTAAGAAAAACATCCGACATAAGGGCCATTACCCTTGTGCCGTAAGCCTCTTCCGGGTCTTTTGCCGCCATTGGATCTATTATCTCAGCATTGACCAGTTCCAGCCTGTCTTTTATGTCGATGTCTTCAATGGTAACAGAGCCTCCCCATGATACACGGGCTCCGTTTGGGATCATGGAAAGGGCTTTTTCGCAGGCTTCCCGCGAACTCTCGCAATAATAGCCGTTCATTCCTCTTTTTTGAAGGTTCTTGATTATTTCTTCACACTTCAGTCTGTTTGCTTTTTTTACTGCATCTGCCATTTTTCTCCTCCTGTCTTTTTATTCTTTTATTGCCTTTTCTGCTGTTTCCGAGGGAGAAAATCCTTGTGCACATCCCATTATAAGTCGTGCGGAAATTTTTCTCCTGTCGGGCACGGCTTTGCCGGGATCAATGTGCAATGTGCCCCATTCGTTTTTCTGTCTATAATATATACCACCTGATCCCAGCGTTATAAACAGCTTTTTCATTCCATACTTCATGATTTCCACAGCTGCTTTTTCCAGCTGTTCCTGACTTAATATTTCCATTCCGCTAAGAACTTCAGCCGACTGGCGGTCGGCCTTTACTATTTCAAAAAACCCGCATATCTCCTTTGCTTTTGCTGCGGTTTTCTCTGAAACAACATCAAGCATGAGAAGGGTATCTCTGCACTCATCTCTTATATATTCAAGTATCTCAAGGGGCATTGTAGTGTCTGCCGAAACGATGTCAGATGTCTTCATTGAATGAAGGATCCCCTCTATCATGCTCTTTTGGACCTTATCATATATGTCATAGTTTGAAAATGCGAATTCCAGATCATTCACTATATTGAAAATGCCCTGGCTTACGGCTGTATCAGCTCCTTCAATGGTTATGATGCCCTCTTCGTTTGCTCCCAAAGCCGCAACTTCTGCTTTGGCGGCTCTTCCTGCAGGATCATTACCGACTGCCGCACAGAAATAAACATCGGCATCTTCTTCCATACAAAGCCCTTCAACTGTCTCCAGACCCGGCCCGGCGAACTTCATGGATATGCTTCCGGGATTATCTATCCCTCTTATGAGCTGCCCCGCGGGATCACTTTTGATATAAACTTCTATTCCTCCTAATACTGTTACCTTCGTCATCATTTCTCCTTGTTCTTTGTCAATGCATTACCTTTTTATTTTCACTGATGGAAGACGCTCCCTCCGATGAATTCCCTCAAGATAGAGTTGTTTGCAATCATGGAATCATCTTCGATGGATTTGAAAAAGCTCAGAAACTTAAGCATCCTGACTGCTTCGCTGTATTCGGGGCGATCCTCTCCCACTTCCTTTAGCATGGGTTCCGCATACTTTTTTAGTACGCCCAATTCATATATATGAACAGAGTTAAAAAAAGCATCTGCAGAACTGTTGTAAGGAAAAATATTCTTATCTTCGCCGGCTCTTACTTTTGGCCAGCTTTTTATGGTGGCTTCAGCGGAATGGCCTCTGTACTGATGATCTCTGACCATTCTTCTTATCATCCTTGAATCAGTTGTGGATATGACATTATGATCATCTATATTAAGCTGAGTCAGAGGGCTTATGTATATTTTGAATTTACGTTTCTCATCTATGTAAGGTGTAAGCTCATCATTCAAAGCATGGATCCCCTCTATCACTATTGGCTGGGTGTGATCTATGGATATCCTCCTTTTTCCGAATATTTTTTTGCCCTGAAGAAAATCAAATTCAGGGATATCCGCTTCCTTTCCCTCCAACAGCATATTCATATCCCTGTTGAAAAGATCGATATCCAGTGCTTCCAGGTCTTCAAAATTCGGCTCACCGTTCTCATCTTTAGGAGTATCTTTCCTGTCAAGGAAATAGTCGTCTGTTCCCAGATACAGGGGTTTTGATCCGTTTACTTTCAGCTGTATGCAAAGCCTTCTGGCAAAGGTCGTCTTGCCCGAAGAGGAAGGTCCTGCAATTAGTATGACTCTCTTCTTAAGTTTTGCTATCTCCCCGGCGATCTCAACTATCCTTTTGTCATGCAATGCTTCTGACATTTGTATTATTTCTCCCGTTTCCCCTCCGATTATTTTTTTGTTGAGATCCCAGACATAGGATATATCCAGTAGTCTCTGCCATTTTTCCGCCTCCGCAAAAGCATAGTACATTTTTTTGTTGTCCACATAGGGCGGCATTTTATCAGGTATGGAGGGCTGCGGAAATCTGAGTATAACTCCCCTTTTATATTTTTTGAGCCGGAAATATTTCAGATATCCCGAAGAGGGAACTGTGAGTCCGTAGAAGAACTGTTCATAGTCTTTTATTTTATATAGCTGCATCTGTTTAAGTTCTTCTTTTTTACATGCTCCCAAAGATTCGATGGGGATGTCCTCTCTGACCATCTGTCTCATCCTTTTTTCTACAGCTTTAACATCGGATGCGGTCAATGGTCTTTTTGTTCTGATCAATGTAAAAAGACCCTGATTAAGAGAGTTCCTGACCTCTGTGTCCGTCGTCTCAAGGACTTCCTTAACGGCAGCAAGATAAAGAAGGGTAACACTGTACTGATAGATGAGATGGGCCTGTCTGGTGCGCATATCAAGAAACTCTATCTCACATGGCCCCGCTATTTTTTCGGTAAGTCTTTTCACCTTGTTGTCCACCTTTGCAGCCAGTATCATATAAGGGACATCTCTTTTTATGCTCCCGGCCAGCTTCTCAAGGGTAATGTCCTTCTCCGTTTCTATAGTTTCAAATTGTGATTTTATATCTTTTTTTATTTTTATTTTCATTTATCCCTTCCCCCGTAAAGCCTGGTATATTTTTTTTATATAAAGGAAGTATAACACAGGGAAAAAGGCGGTACAACCGAAAGCCGCAGCGCCTTTTCATGCAAAATAGCGTTTCTAAAGAACTCTCTTAAAATTCCTTGTCGCTTACGATTTGAACGAGCTTCTTCATTTCGTCTTTGTGCATGGTTATTCCTCTTGACATGTGCTCATGATCATGGTCCCAGTCTCTGATATCATACTTGGGAGGGGTCCCGTTCCAGGCCACCAGATTAAGCTCTTTCTGCCATCCTGTAGGATAAGCACCTATCACACCCAGATGTTCCCTGATCTCAAAAACTATTTCTGTTTTTTCTTTTTCACTCACAGTGTTTGTTCTCCTTTCTTGATATTTGTTTTTATATGACAATATTATACATTTAATGGAAATATTTGTCAATATATTTTTATGTATAAAAACACGCCCTGAAAAAGGGCGTGCAGTTCATACAAAAAAGCATTTTGTTTTAAGGCGTATATCTATTTTTCTGCCTCAAAATATTTGTCTTCGTAAAATCTGGTGTTGCGTCTTGGCCCACTGTATTCGTGGTGAGGTTTTAAGGCCCATATCTCATCTGCCACAGGCTTCCATGCCGCTGCGGCATTTTTGCATTTTGCAGTAAGGTCATCCACATCTTCCGGATCATTCACATCTGTTGAATGGGCTTTGGATCTTTTCACCATCTGTGCCAGGGCACCTTCGTTGTCAAGGAGAGGACACGGTCTTAACATATTGTCGCTGAAGGGCTGATTGTTGAAGTATTCCATGAACAACGGCCGCTTATATGCTTCAAGCAGCGTATGCTCTCTTATGTTGGAATCGGAATAGTGTATGAAAGCACAGGGTTCGATATCTCCGTTTGCATTTATATGAAGATAAGACCTGCCTCCTGCTATACATCCCCCCACAAATTCCCCGTCATTCCAGAAATCCATTGTCCATATGGCTTTTGTGTTTCTGAACTCTCTGATCTGCTCATACATGTACTTCCTCTGTTCCGGTCTAACGATCAGTTCTTTGGCGGCGCCTTTTCCCACGGGCATATAGGTGAACAGCCATGCAAACAGTGCCCCTTTTTCGATCAGAAAATCAAAAAACTCACTGCTTCCTATGGTTTGTGTGTTTTCGGAGGTATATGTGCATGATACCCCAAAGGGGAGTTTCTTTTTTTTCAGTATGTCCATAGCTTTCATTATGGAGTCAAAAGTGCCTTCCCCTCTTCTGGAATCAGTTTCTTTTTTGAATCCCTCTATGCTTATGGCAGGGATAAAATTCTTCACTCTGAGCATTTCTTCTGTGAAGGCCTCATCAATCAGTGTTGCATTGGTAAATGAAAGGAATGCACAGTCATTGTGTTTTTCGCAGATCCTTATTACATCGTCTTTTCTTACGAGGGGTTCTCCGCCCGTGAATATATAAAAATAAGTCCCCATAGCCTTGCCCTGTTCAACTATTGAACTCAATTCATCAAATGTCAGATTCAGTTTGTCTCCGTACTCTGCAGCCCAGCAGCCTTTGCAGTGAAGATTACATGCGGATGTGGGATCAAGCAGTATGGCCCACGGCACGTTGCATTTCTCCTTTTCCATTGTCTCAAACTGTTTCTTGGATCCGGTGAGACTGGCATGTATTATGAAATTCTCAAATATTTTCTTTCTGACTCCTGCATCCACTTCAGTCCAGACTTTTTCTGCCAGCTTGTTCCAGTTGCTTTCAGGATCCTGCATGTGTTTCTTCGCTACTTTTGCCTGGGGAGCCAGGGAGTCTCCTCCGATATCATGTTCTATGAGCCAGTCAAGAAGTTTAGGCGCATTTTTTTTGTAGTCTTTATCCACATATTCTATGGCTCTTTTTGCTCCAAAGGCTTTTATCCTTTCCATTGTCATCATTTTCCCCATTTTCACTCTCTCCTTTTGCGGGTTTCACTGTTCAAAAATGTTTATTATTCATATTAATATTACCGTTTTTGCCCGCTTGCGTCAAATCAGCTTCGGAAAATGAAGATTTCAGAATGAATAAACAAGAAAAAAGCGTCATAACGACGCTTTTTACAATGGAGCGGATGAGGAGGATCGAACTCCCGTATCCAGCTTGGGAAGCTGATATTCTGCCATTGAACTACATCCGCAGGAGTCCTTCCCTTTTCTTGGGAAAAGACCGTAATAATTATATCATAATGATTGGATCAATTCACCGTTTTTTTGTTATTCTATGACTTCTGCGATCATCCCGGGAAGTTTTCTGCATATCTCCTCCGATATGGATGCCACCGATACCCTTATTCCCTTTGCCAGGGGAACGACAAATATCCCCTTTTCTTCAAGCCTTTTGCTTACAGCTGCCGGATCCTTTAAGGGGATGCACGAAAAGAATCCCGAATCAAATGGGACAAGAGGAAGTCCGGCTTCAATAACTGAATTGCTGAAGGCCTTCCCCCTTTTTATCAGCATCTCTCTATAACCGGCTCTTTCTTTATTTACACTTTCCAGAAGATCCTCATCTTCATATACCTTTGATACCAGCACCTGTCCGCTTCTGGTACTGTTTGACCATGTGCCTCTCGCAGAAAACTCATTTACCAGTTTGAATTCTGCTGCGATCTCCTCTGAAGGCGCCATGGCGATCATTGCTCCGCACCGCATTCCGTAAAGAGTAAAAGTTTTTGAGAAACTGTATCCGATTACGGGAAGTACATTTGAAGGCATATCTTCAAGTTTTGGCAGAAAAGTTCTGTACTCTTCCTCGTCTCCGGCAAAATCTATATATGCTGCATCCACAAAAAGAGTTATCCTGGCCTTTTTAGACGCTTCTTTTACAGCTTCTGAAATCCCGTTCCAGTCGTCCCCGTCAAGAGAGTACCCTGTTGGATTATGAGATGGAGTATTCAAAAGGATCAGAACACTTTCCTGATCTGCGGCCAACTTGTTTAGCTCTTCAGAAAAACCCTTTTTATTGAATCTGTTGTTTTCATCAAACATGGGATATAGGCAAAGTTCCCTGTAAAGCTCTCCGGTTATTGTCTTGTAAGGTCCCCAGAACCAGTCCGAAGTCAGGACCCTGTCTCCGATTTTAGAATAATTCGCAACTATATTTCTAAGAGCCCCCGTTCCTCCCGGCGTAGCCACCACCTCCACAAAGGAAGAGGATCTGTGTTTACCGAAAGCCGCTTTCTTTACCGCTTTCTTGAAATCCGTGGTCCCGCCTATGGGAGCATACTCTGCAAAATCCAAAGGCTCAAGTCCCTTTAATGCCTTAACTACAGATAACAGCATCACCAGTTTGCCGTCATCGTCCAGCAGGGATCCGATAGTCGCATTGATTACTTTATCCCTGCCCACCTCTTCAGACATTTTTTTTGCTCTTGCATTAAGTGCAAATATTTTATCTTCCTCGGGGATCATCCTGTTATTTTTTTCCGCCATTATGTATTCTGCCATTTTTTTTATAATCTCCTTCTCTTATTTTATCAATTCTACATATTTTATTTTTTTGCCCATTGAAGAGAATTTTTCTTCGTACTCTGTCATTATCCCGTCTTTTCTAATGTCCGAACCGTGAAGGTCATCTGTTATATTTTTCGTAAAAAGTCCTGCCGCTTCAGCTTCGCAAAGGGTGAAGTCAAAAAGCTCTTTATTATCGGTCCTTATTTCGATGGAACCTCCCGGTTCAAGAACAGCTTTGTAACTTGCAAGAAAATTCCTGTGGGTCAGCCGTCTTGAGGCGTGCCGCTTCTTTGGCCATGGATCGCTGAAGAAAAGATATATGCCCCGGACCTCTTCATCCGCAAATATTTCTCTCAGGTCTCTGACATACCCTGATATAAACATTATGTTCTTCAGGCCCTTTTTTTCGGCCTTTTCAATAGCACGTACTATTACACTCTCCTGACCTTCAATGCCGATATATTTGTTTTCGGGATCACGAAAGGCCTTTTCCGTAATGAAACGTCCCTTTCCGCATCCGATCTCCAACCTTATGTTTGCGTTCTGTTTCCCTGCCTGGACATCTTCCCTTACGGCTTCTTTCCATCGTCCCTTTTGTTTTTCCGGTTCATTGACTATCCAGTTTTTGAAATGTTCCAGCCTTTCATCAAGGTTTTTCAGTTTTCTCTGTCTCATTTTTTCTCTTTATTTATCATTCAAAAATATTTTTA
>JAAYYX010000016.1 GCA_012515135.1 Clostridiales bacterium
TGAGGGAGATACGGTGCGGATAGAGGATTTTGAGTTTGAGTATTATGATGAATACTGATCACCCCTGCAGAAAAGAATGTATGAAAATACTTGAGGAATACGGAACACCTGCCCATGTTATCGCTCATTGCGAAGCTGTGGCCGATACAGCCCTTCGTCTTGGCAGGGCCCTCGATGACATGGGTTACAGAAAACCGGACGGGAAGACTCTGGATCTTGGACTTATAGAGGCAGCCGGCCTTCTTCATGATATTGCAAGGACCCATGAAAGACACTGGGATGTGGCGGCAGACATGCTTTGCGAAAAAGGTCTCATCAAGGAAGCTGAAATAATAAGGACCCACATGCATTATCCCAGGTTTTCCGATGTTTCTGATATAAATGAAACTGACCTGGTATGTCTCGGCGACAGGCTGGTTATCGAAGATAAATATGCAGGCGTGGAAAAAAGGATAGAATATATAATAAACAAAGAAATGAAAAAGGGACGCAGTGTGCCCCGGGAAAAGCTGGATTCGGTAAAGGGCGAAATATCAAGATTCACAAAGGCCCTTGAAGAGATACTGGGCAGGGATCTGGAGGATATCTGCAGATAACAAGTTTGCCATAAAAAGCAATAAATTTCAAATAAATGGTGATATTTTTTTAACGATATTACTATTTTCATTACTAATTTGCGGTTATAACTGCAAATTTTTTACGTTATTGCGGTTTTCTTTTATAAAAGGTGTTTACAAGATACAAAGGTAATGTTAAACTCTGATTGTATGTTAAGTATTTAACAATATTGGAGGAAATCATGGGAAGAAACGACATTGACACAAAAAAAGACAGCCGGCATGAAAACAATTGCGAAAACTGCCACGGCGAAATGTATGATTTCAGGGAACTGGATGACATTATCATGCAGGCAAAAGTAATAAAGGGAAATCTTATCATAATCCTTCAGGAAGCTCAGCGAATATACGGCTATCTGCCCAGGGAAGTTATCAACAGGATATCCGAAAAGACGGGCCATACGACTGCGGAGATATACGGCGTAGCCACCTTTTATGCCCAGTTCAGACTTAAGCCCATAGGGAAACATCTTATAATGCTGTGTCAGGGCACGGCCTGCCATGTCAGCGGCGCACAGCAGATAGAAAAGGCAATAAAGGAAGAGCTTGAAATAGAAGACGGGGAAACAACAGAGGATATGCTTTTTACTTTGAATAACGTGGCATGTCTGGGATGCTGTTCTCTTGCACCTGTAATGATGATAAAGACCGGTGAAGAAGAAGAGACCCACGGCAAACTGACACCGGAAAAGACAGTTGAGATAATAAAAGAACTGCGTCTTTTGGAGGAACAGGGAACGGAAAATGAAAGGGAGGCGGTATAAATGAAGATTTTTGTAGGACAGGGCAGCTGCGGTATCGCATCCGGAGCCAAAAAGACCGCCGTGAGAATAAGTGAAATATTAAAAGAAAAGGATCTGGATATACCGGTTATTCCTACGGGATGCATAGGCATATGTTATCTGGAGCCCATAGTTGATATATATGAAGAAGACGGTAAAATGACCAGATATACCGGCGTCATGGCCGAAATGGCGGAAGAGATAATCGAAAGCCATGTGATCAATGGCAAGCCCCTGAAAAAATATATGATCCCCGAAGAAGGCGAAGCTTTTCTTGGGAAACAGACGAGGATAGTTCTTGAAAACTGCGGTATCATAAATCCCGAAGATATAGAAGAATACATTACAAAGGGCGGATATATGGCCATGGAAAAGGCCTTGAAGGAAATGAGCCGGGAAGAGATCTGCCATGAAATAACAGTATCGGATCTTAGGGGCCGCGGAGGCGGCGGATTCCTTACGGGCAGAAAATGGAACCAGGTAAGGGAACAGAAGGACTCCTGCAAATATGTGGTATGTAACGCAGATGAAGGCGATCCCGGTGCTTTCATGGACAGGAGCGTTATGGAAGGTGACCCCCACAAAATGCTGGAGGGCATGATAATAGCGGGTATAGCCACGGGTGCCGGTGAAGGATATATATATGTAAGAGCAGAATACCCCTTGGCCGTAAAAAGACTGCAAAAAGCCATAAGTGATGCGGAACAAAAGAATTTTCTGGGAGAAAACATCCTGGGAACTGACTTCAGTTTCAGGATACATATAAATCTGGGAGCAGGAGCATTTGTATGCGGTGAGGGAAGCGCTCTCACAGCCTCCATAGAAGGCAAAAGAGGCATGCCCAGGGTGAAACCTCCAAGAACCGTTGAGCAGGGTCTTTTCGGCAAGCCTACAGTGCTGAATAATGTTGAGACCTTCGCAAACGTTCCCTATATCATAAGAAACTCGGCGGAAGCTTTCAAAAAGATAGGGACAGCCGGCAATTCCGGCACAAAGGCCTTTGCCCTGACGGGAAATGTGGTAAACACCGGACTTATTGAGGTTCCCATGGGCACCAGATTAAAGGACATAATATTTGATATCGGCGGCGGAGTAAAAGACGGAAAGGGATTCAAAGCTGTACAGATAGGCGGTCCTTCAGGCGGATGTCTTACAAAGCGTCATCTTGACCTGCCCCTGGATTTTGACA
>JAAYYX010000130.1 GCA_012515135.1 Clostridiales bacterium
CCCAATGGACTCTATTTCATCCGTAGTCACAGCATTTTCAGGCAGGCTTGGGAAAGCCACTGTGGGGCGGATGGAAGAGAGATCTATGATAAGGGTTTCTTCATATATGGCGTCCGGATCCGGATCATAGGATATCCACTTTCTTTCAGCAAAATTGCCCGGAGCATTCTTTATATGTTCCTGCACATATGAGCCGGTGAGATCGTCAAATTTAAAAATACCGTTTTTTGCCCCCGCTTCTATGGCCATATTGGCAATAGTGAACCGGTCATCCATTGAAAGACATGAAAGTCCTTCTCCCATGAATTCCATAGATCTGTAGAGAGCTCCGTCCACACCGATCTTTCCTATTATATTAAGGATGACATCTTTTCCGCCAACATCCGCAGAAAGGCTGCCCGTCATAAGGAATTTGATGGCGGAGGGGACCTTGAACCAGGCTTCTCCCGTTTTCATGCCGGCGGCAAGGTCCGTGCTGCCCACGCCTGTGGAAAAAGCGTTCAGTGCCCCGTATGTGCAGGTATGTGAATCTGCACCTATGACAGTTTCTCCCGGAACTACAAGACCTTTTTCGGGCAGCAGGGCATGCTCTATGCCCATCTCGCCCACATCGTAGAAATTTTCTATGTCGAATTTCTTTGCGAAGGTACGGCATTGTTTGCATTGCTGGGCGGCCTTGATATCCTTGTTCGGAGCAAAATGATCCATTACAAGAGATATCCTCTTTTTATCGAAAACACCTTCAAATCCGGCCTTTTCAAATTCATTGATGGAAACAGGAGCGGTTATATCGTTTGCAAGGACCATATCAAGACGGGCTTTTATGAGCTGTCCGGCCCGCACGCTGTCAAGTCCGGCTTTTGATGCAAGTATTTTCTGGGTCATTGTCATTCCCATTTTTCTGCTCCTTTCATTCAACGAAATGATTTATTTTGTTCATTCTGTTTATGGCGCTTACCAGGGCGTTTATGGAAGCGAAGATTATGTCTTCATGGAGTCCCACTCCCCAGTAAAGCCATCCTTTTGAATCGGAAATGGCCACATAGGCGGCGGCCCTTGAATCTGATTCTGATTCAAGAGCATGTTCCGAATATGTAACGAATTCATAATCGAAAGTGTAGGGACTTTGGCTGAGAGCCTTGCTTACGGCATCCAGGCGGCCGTTGCCGTCCGCATGAAGATGATAAGCTTTTCCTGAAATATCCACATCTATATCCACGGACATTCCGTTGTTGTTTTTGTATCCGGATATTTTTTTGAATGTGGCATCTGTTATGTCCACAGGCGCGAAAACATTTATGTATTCTTCATCAAAGAGATCAAATATCTCTTCCGGCTGAAGTTCTTTGTGTTTCCTGTCCGAAACCCCCTTTACCATATAGCCTACTTCTTCTCTCATTTTTGCAGGGATAGTGTATCCGAAGTTGTGTTCCAGTATATAAGCCACGCCTCCTTTTCCCGACTGACTGTTTATCCTTATAACATCGGCTTCGTAAACACGACCCAGATCTGTGGGATCGACGGGAAGATAAGGAACGGTCCAGCGATCAGTATCAGTGTCTCTTCTATAGGCCATGCCTTTTGCTATGGCGTCCTGATGAGAACCGGAAAAGGCTGCAAATACCAGCTGCCCGCCGTAGGGGTGTCTGGGATGGACCCTGATGCCGGTAAACTTTTCATACATTTTGACCACATTGGGCATATCCGAAAAATCAAGTCCCGGATCCACACCGTGGGTATAAAGATTCATGGCAAGAGTTACTATGTCCACATTGCCTGTGCGTTCTCCGTTACCGAAAAGGGTCCCTTCTATTCTGTCTGCGCCGGCCAGAAGACCCAGTTCTGCATCGGCGACGCCCGTTCCCCTGTCATTATGAGGATGCAGGGACACAAGAAGATTTTCTCTTTTGTGAAGATGCTTGCACATGTATTCGATCTGAGAAGCATAAACATGGGGCATAGACATCTGAACAGTGCTGGGAAGATTGATTATAAGCTTGTTCTCGGGGGAAGGATCAAGTATATCTATGACGGCATTGCATACTTCGGCCGCAAATTCCGGCTCTGTGCCGGTGAAACTTTCGGGGGAATATTCAAACTGATAGCGGGTACCGCTTTGGTCTTTTACGGCATATTCCTTTATCAGCCTTGCTCCTGATGCGGCGATGTTTATGATCTCTTTTTTATCTGCCTTAAAAACCTGCTCTCTTTGGGCCAGGGAAGTGGAGTTATAAAGATGGACCACTGCATTTTTTGCCCCCTTTAGTGCATCAAAAGTTTTTGCTATTATATGTTCCCTTGACTGGGTAAGGACCTGCACCTTTACATCATCGGGGATCAGGTCTCTTTCTATCAGGCAGCGAAGAAATTCATATTCCGTGTCGGAAGCGGCAGGAAAACCCACCTCTATTTCCTTGAATCCTGTCTCTACCAGGAATTGAAAAAATTCGAGTTTTTCTTTTAGGGTCATGGGAACTATAAGAGCCTGATTGCCGTCCCTGAGGTCAACGCTGCACCATATGGGGGCTTTTTCTGCCCGGTCTTTTTTTGTCCAATCCATGGATTCTTCAGGGGGCATAAAATATCCCGCCCTGTACTTTTGCCAATTTTGCATGATCATTTCCTCTCACGGTGCCGCTTATCAAAAAAACTTCGCCTCATGTAAGAGACGAAGGTATAAAACTTCCGCGGTACCACTCTTATTGCTCCGGCCGTCACCGGAACCTCTTAAAAGTTTTGCTCGGGGGTGAGACACCAACTGGGGATCTACAGCCTTCCACCTTACGGCTGCTCTCTTTGAGATCTCAAATAATGGTTTATTCCCTTCAATGCAGTATTTGATTAAACTCAAGTATAATGAAACGGTGCAAAATTGTCAAGAAAAAAGTATTTTACGTCAGGAAAAGCAAAAAAGTGCCAACATTTTAATATGAAGGGCATAATTTGTATTACAAAAACAAAAAACACCACAATAATTTATCACAAAAAACAAAAAATATAATAAATTATTGACTTTATTAATCAAAGGTATATAATTTATTCATTATTTCAAACTTATGCCATAAGTTTGCATTCACCGAAAGGAGATATCAAAATGAAATTTACAGGCTCTCAGATCGTGGCCGAAATACTTCTTGAGCATGGCGTTGACACAGTTTTCGGTTATCCGGGCGGAGCGGCGCTGAATATTTACGATGCTCTTTATGAATACAGGGATCAAATAAGGCATGTACTTTCGGCTCACGAACAGGGAGCAGCTCATGCCGCAGACGGATATGCCAGAGTCACAGGAAAGACCGGCGTGGTTTTTGCGACCAGCGGACCCGGATCGACAAATCTGGTTACAGGCATCGCCACCGCATATATGGACAGTGTGCCCATGGTGGCCATAACTGCCAATGTTCCGTCCAACCTGGTGGGAAGAGATGCTTTCCAGGAAGTATATATCACGGGAATAACCCTGCCGATCACTAAACATAATTTTTTTGTAAACAAGATAGAGGATCTGCCGGGGGCACTAAACGATGCTTTCAGAATAGCAGGAAGCGGTAGAAAAGGCCCGGTACTGGTGGATATAACCAAGGATGTAACGGCAGCCACAATGGATTACAAAAGCAGAAAAATGCCTGAGGAACCAAAAAAAGTATCCGGCATAGATGCTGAAGAACTAAAAAATATTGCCGATATTATAAACAAATCAAAAAAACCCCTTGTATATCTTGGCGGAGGTGTAAGAGCTGCCCGGGCCGGGGAGGAGCTGGGTGCCTTTTTAAAAAAAGGGGATATCCCGGCTGCTCATACAATAATGGCTGCGGGAGTTCTTGACGCAGATGATCCTCATAATTCGGGACTTATTGGCATGCATGGGACCATAGCTTCCAACAAGGCTGTGGATAATGCCGATATTCTTCTGGCCATAGGGACCAGATTCAGCGACAGAGTTGCCTTGAACCCCAAGAAATTCGCAAAGAAAGCCACCAGGATACAAATTGACATCGACAAAAGCGAAATCAACAAAAATGTGCTGGTTGACATAGGCATGGTTTGCGATGCAAAGGACTTTCTTACAGCCCTGATGCCTTTTATTGAGAAAAAAGACAGATCCGAGTGGGTTGGCGAAGTAATGGAACTCAAAAAAACAACAGGAGATGTCAAATGCGATGATGCGGATCTTCACCCCAGCGAAATAATAGGCACAGTTTGCGATATGACGGATAAGGAAACAGTATATGTAACAGATGTAGGGCAGCATCAGATGTGGGCCGCTCAGTATCTTAAGCATGACAAAACATGCTGCTTTCTTACCAGCGGAGGATTGGGAACGATGGGATTCGGATATGGTGCTTCCATAGGAGCTCAGGTAGGGGCTCCGGGCAAAAGAGTCATACATTTCACCGGAGACGGATCTTTTCATATGAACCTCAATGAAGCATGTACAGCAGTAAGCCAGCAGCTTCCCATAATAACAATAATAATGAACAATAGTGTTCTGGGAATGGTTTATCAGTGGCAGACATCATTCTACGGGAACCGTTTTTCAGCCACAGAACCCGGAAGAAAAACAGATTTCGTCAAACTGGCTGAAGGCTTCGGACTCAAAGGTTTCAGAGCTGCAAACATGGATGAGTTTACGGAGGCATTTAAAAAAGCCCTGAAAGAAAAAGGACCTGTATGGATAGAATGCATAATAGGTAAAAACGAAAAAGTTCTTCCGATGATACCGGCCGGCGGTACAGTTGAAGATATGATAATAGGTTAGAAAGGAGACGACGATGGCTTTAAAAAAAGAAGTGATAAGTATTTTTGTCGACAACCAGTCGGGAGTACTGGCCAGAGTGGTAAGTCTCTTTGGCAGGCGGGGATTCAATATTGATTCCCTTACTGTATCGGCAACCAATGAGCCCACCATTTCCAGAATAACCATAGTGTTCAAGGGCGATGATCTTTCCCTGGCACAGATAATTTCACAAACAGAAAAACTTGAAGTTGTGAGGAATATTTTTACCCTTGAAAAAGAAGGAAGTCTTTTCAGAGAACTGCTGCTGCTTAAGGTGAAGGCCGGAAAAGAGGATAGGACTACTGTAAAAGAAATAGTTGATATATACAGAGGAAAAATAATCGATCTTTCAAAGGAAAGCATGATTATAGAAATCACGGGGGCGCCTGAAAAAATCGACGGTCTCATGAATATGCTAAGCTGCTATGAAATCGTAGAAGTGTGCAGAACAGGAATAACGGCCATTGAAAGAGGATGGCAGGAAAAGGAGAAACAAAATGATTAAAAAGTATTACGATCAGGATTGTGACTTAAAACTTCTGGACGGCAAGACGATTGCTGTGATCGGATTCGGAAGCCAGGGACATGCCCATGCTCAGAACCTGAAGGAAAGCGGATGCAGTGTGGTTGTCGGCTTGAGATCCGATTCAAAAAGTGCAAAGTCTGCAAGAGATGCCGGACTTGATGTTATGGATGTGGAAAGTGCTGCCGAAAAAGGAGATCTTGTTATGATGTTGGTCCCCGATGAAAAAGCCGCCGATATTTATAACGAGCAGGTGGCGCCCCATATGAAAGAAGGAAATGTGCTGATGTTCGCCCATGGGTTCAATATACATTATCAGCTGATCAAACCCGATGAGTGTCTGGATGTTATTATGGTTGCCCCAAAAGGACCGGGACATACGGTAAGAAGCCAGTATATGGAAGGCAAAGGTGTTCCCAGTCTTATAGCGGTACATCATGACAGATCCGGAAAAGCCAGGGATTACGCTCTGGCATATGCCAGTGGCATAGGTGCAGGCCGGGCCGGGATACTTGAAACATCATACAGAGAAGAGACGGAAACAGATCTTTTCGGAGAGCAGGCCGTTTTGTGCGGAGGAGTTACAGAACTCATGAAAGCCGGTTTCGAAACTTTGGTTGAAGCGGGATATGAACCGGAAATGGCCTACTTCGAATGCATACATGAAATGAAACTGATCGTTGATCTTATAAACAGCGGTGGATTTGAGATGATGAGAAAGTCCGTATCGAATACAGCTGAATACGGGGATTATTATGCAGGAAAACAGATAATAACCGAAGATTCCAGAAAGGCTATGAAACAGATACTTGCAAGGATACAAAACGGCGAGTTCGCCAGTGAATTCGTCAGTGAAATGTCATCGGGGAGACAGGCCAGGTTCCTGACTACCAGGATGAAAGAAAATGAACACCAGCTTTGCAAAACCGGTGCAGAGCTGAGAAAGATGATGAGTTGGTTGAAAAAATGAAAGAGCGGAGCGATAAAATAACCAGGGGGATCGAGAGAGCCCCCATAAGAAGTCTTCTTTATGCCTTGGGTTATACAAAAGAAGAGCTGGAAAGACCGCTTATAGGAGTCATTTCAGCTCACAGTGAAATCGTACCGGGCCATATGAATCTGGACAAGATCACAGACGCTGTAAAATCAGGAGTAAGGATGGCGGGAGGAACTCCAATAGAAATGCCATCCATGGGAGTATGCGACGGCATAGCCATGGGACACGAAGGTATGAAATATTCCCTTGCCAGCAGAGAGCTTATTGCTGACAGTGTGGAGACCATGATACAGGCACATATGATGGACGGGATGGTGCTGGTTCCAAACTGCGATAAAATAGTCCCGGGCATGGTAATGGGAGCATTAAGGGTAAACATCCCCACGGTGGTATGTTCCGGAGGACCGATGATGGCCGGGATCGTAGATGATAAGGAAGTAAGCCTTTCAAAAATGTTTGAGGCAGTGGGAGCCAGAAAAGCAGAAATGATAGATGATGAGGAGCTTACAAGATATGAGCAGGGAGTCTGTCCCGGATGCGGTTCATGCGCAGGAATGTATACTGCCAACAGCATGAACAGCTTATGTGAGGCCATTGGTATAGCGCTGCCTGGAAACGGCACCATACCCGCGGTACACAGTGACAGACTTCGCCTCGCAAAACATGCGGGAATGGCAATAATGGATCTTCTTAAAAATGACATAAAAGCAAAAGACATAATAAATAAAAGATCCATAGGGAATGCTCTTGCATGTGACATGGCACTGGGGTGTTCCACCAACAGCGTCCTTCATCTGCTGGCAATAGCCCATGAAGCCGGCATAAAACTGGAGCTTTCCTTATTCAGCGAATACAGCTCAAAAGTACCAAACCTTTGTCATCTGGCACCGGCAGGGCCTCATCACATGCAGGATCTTAACAATGCGGGGGGCATACAGGCCGTTTTCAGTGAACTTGATAAAAAGGGAATAATAGACCGGGAAGTCATTACTGCCACCGGAAAAACAGTGGGAGAAAACATAAAGGGCTTAAAGGTAAAAGACAATAAAGTCATAAGACCGATAGATGATCCCTACAGTGAAACGGGAGGCCTTGCTGTCATGTGGGGCAATATTGCCATGGAAGGCTGTGTGGTCAAAAGAAGTGCGGTCTCGCCGGAAATGCTGGTGCACAAGGGACCTGCCAGGGTATTTGACAGTGAAGACGAAGCCATAAAGACCATATATGAAGGAAAAATAAATGATGGCGATGTGGTGGTCATAAGGTACGAAGGACCAAAAGGAGGTCCGGGAATGAGGGAAATGTTGAATCCCACAAGCGCACTGGCGGGAATGAAAAAAGACAAAACAGTTGCCCTTATAACAGACGGAAGATTCAGCGGTGCTTCAAGGGGAGCGTCCATAGGGCATGTCTGCCCGGAAGCAGCCTGCGGTGGAGAAATAGGGCTTATAAAAGAGGGAGACATGATCCAGATAGATATCCCTTCAGGCAAACTGAACGCAATGGTTTCTGATGAAGAGTTTGCCGAGAGAAAGAAAAAGCAGAAGATGCCCCCATCTTCCGTAACAAAGGGATGGCTGGTAAGATACAGAAGAAATGTTGCAGGCGCATGCAAAGGTGCCGTGATGGAATAGTAAAGCCATATCTGTGTATAGTTTGGGAAAGAACGGACATATATGAAACTGAAAATCGGATGCCATCTTTCTGCCGCCGGAGGCTATGAGAAAATGGGAAGAGAAGCTCTATTTTTAGGAGCTTCAACTTTTGCTTTTTTCACCAGGAATCCGAGGGGCGCCAGGTCAAAGGAAACAGACGAGAAGGATATAGGTGCTCTTCTTAAGATCATGGAAGAAAATGATTTTGCCACATTGGTGGCCCATGCCCCTTATACCTTGAATCCCTGCTCCGCCGAAAAAAAAGTAAGAGATTTCGCTTTTTTTGTTATGGAAGAAGATCTAAAAAAAATGCAATACCTTCCGGGAAATTATTAC
>JAAYYX010000131.1 GCA_012515135.1 Clostridiales bacterium
AAAAAATAAATAAGTTTATGTTCCGGTGAAAGCCGGCTAAGAGGGAAACCGGTGAAAATCCGGTACGGACCCGCCACTGTAAATGGGGAGCGAAGCCTGAGTCGAAAGACATCCACTGAAACCTTTGTTTCGGGAAGGAAGGCGAAGCTTTGATCCATGAAGTCAGGAGACCTGCATGAACTGTAAAAGCTTCGGGTAAAAAGCAAAAATTATAGCAGAAAAACGGACTGCGGCAACTGCCGCAGTTTTTGTTATTAAGGCAAAAAGAAAAAGATTTTTTAAAAAAGCAAATATGCAAAAAAGCAAATATGCAAGAAAATATAGTAAGGGAAAAAAGCAATGAGAATTAAAGAAAAGAAAAAACTGATCGCGTTCATAACAGCAGTTGCAATGCTTTTTAGCATAGCTGGGGTTGTTCCGGCTTATGCCGCCGTTACTTCTGCGCAAACGCCGGCGAAGATTGATTACGGAAGCCTTAAGTGGGCCAGAAACTTTGGTTCGGGATGGGGGAATTCACCTACCCCGCCTTTGATAGAGGGGGAATCGGTATATGCCGCGGCAGCAGGAAAGATATACAAACTGAATAAAGAAAACGGAACAATAGAAGAACAGGCCTCTTTGGGAGAAGGTGCGGGAGTTGATTATGCGACCATACCTCCCGCCTTGGGAGCAGCGTATATAGGAGAAGAAGGAAGCCAAACAACTAAAAAAATCATTATGGTGCCTGTAAGTCGGGCAAGACTTGCAGCATTTGATGCCCAAACCCTTGATCTTCTCTGGACAGCTGACCCTGAAGCTGCCAACGATCCCGAAAATCATAGATTTGATGTGGATCCGGGATATGTTGACACAGGACAGACGATTTCTCCTGTGACATACAAAAACGGTTATGCATACTACGCCACATGGAACGGATCCGGAAAACCCGGCTACTATTATTGTGTAGATACAGATAACGGTGAAATAAAAGGATATATAAAAAATGAAGATGGTGGATTCTATTGGGCAGGTGCATATGCAGGCCCCCAAGCAGATCCCCAAGCAGATTCCTCATCAGATCCCGGATATGTAGTATTCGGATCTCAAGCAGACAGTAACGGTGACGCTACCCTTTACTGCATGCCTTCCGACCTAGGAGGACCAGGAAATGACAATGCATCAAAACCCATAGACAAGGAGACCCTTCAAGATTTCGGAAACATTTCAGGGAATGTGCTTTATTGGGAAGATAACAGCGGAGAAGGAATAACAGAATATATATTTGTCATGACTGATGAGGCAAAAATTCTTAAATACATGATTGAAAAAGATGATAACACGGGAGAAGTCACCGGCATAAGTGCTGTCGAAGTGGATCCTGAATCAGAGGAGATTTATCTTGACCTTGGCGGGACCATATCATCGGGAGCAACTATCCATGACGGAAAGATCTATGCAGGTGTTTCAGGCGACACTTCGGGGTTTGGCACCAGCGGCCACACTATGAAAATAATAGACTGTGCAAGTATGACAATCGATGACAGTGCCCCTATTCCGGGATTTGCAAAGGCGGAAAAACTGATTTCAACTCAAAACCAAAGTGAAACCGACGAACTATATCTGTACGCCACATTAAACAATATTACCGGGGGCATATATATCCTAAATATCAAAGATAAAACAGATAATAGCGGCACAAAAGAAATAGAAGAAAATAAATCCGGATACCTTTTTGTTCCGGACCGGCAAAAACAACAATACTGTATTTCTCCTTTGAGCGCTGACAATGATGGCAATATTTATTATAAAAACGATTCCGGAAATATAATGGCGATCAGTGGCGGATATACAATAACCTCTTCAGTATCATCCGGCGGAAGCATAACAAAAACTTGCGGTGTTATAGAGGGAGAAAATAAGGATTTTGAAATCATCCCTGCCTCGGGATATGTTTCAGCGGATATAAAGGTGGACGGGGTAAGCCAAGGCCCGGGAAGCAGTTACAGTTTTATAAACGTTACTGCTAAACATAGCATAAAGGCAGTTTTTATACCTGCTGTTACTTTGGGACTTACAAAAATAATCAACAGCAGCTACACCAGTGTAAAGCTTTACTGGAGTCCTTCTGCAAATGTTACCGGATATGAGATCCTAAGAGCAAAGGCGGGAGGAAGCTTTGCAAAAATCGCAGACTTGAAATCAACAAACATATCCTATAAAAACAGCGGTCTTTCCACGGGGAAAAAATACTCTTATAAAATCAGGGCATATTACAGCCTGTCGGATGGCAGAAAAATATATTCAGGAACTTCTTCTGTAAAGAGTGTAACAGTCAAGCCTGCCGCACCTGTGATCAAGGCAAAGGCAGGAAAAAGGAAAATAACAGTAAGCTGGAAAAAAGTATCCGGAGCAAAGGGATATGTTGTTTACAGAGCTGTCAAGAAAACGGGCAAATATAAAAAGATAAAAACCATTAAAAAGAGTTCTGCAAGATCATGGACAAACAAAAACCTGAAAAAAGGAAAAAAGTATTTTTATAAAGTCCGGG
>JAAYYX010000132.1 GCA_012515135.1 Clostridiales bacterium
TCAGTCTCTTCAGCTGTCTCGGGGCCTTTTTCTTCAGCTGCTTCTTCCGGTGCTGCTGCAACCTCGATCTCGCCTTCGATGTTTTTCTCTGTATCTTCTTCCGGTGCCGGTTCTTTTTTGTCTTCTTCCTCAAATACAGGGGGCTCTATAGTTTCTTTTATGCTGAGACTTATCCTTTTTCTTTCTTTGTCGATTTCAAGGATCTTTGCCTCAACTTCCTGTCCCTGGGAAAGTTCTTCGTTTATATTTCCCACTCTCCTGTGGCTTACTTCCGAAATGTGCACCAGTCCGTCAAGACCCGGTTCAAGCTCTACAAAACATCCGTATTCTTTTATTTGTACGACCTTGCCTTTTACGATGTCGCCTTCATTATATTTGTCATTTATAACGCTCCAGGGTTCGGGCTGTGTCTGCTTGAGGCCAAGGGATATTTTGCCTTTTTCGCTGTTCATGGAAAGTACCTTGACATGTATCTTCTGTCCTATTTCAAGTACTTCCTTGGGATGCTTAAGTTTGCCCCAGGATATCTCCGAGATATGCAAAAGTCCGTCTACGCCGCCGATATCTACAAAAGCACCGTAATCGGTAAATCTCATTACAGTTCCTTCCACGATATCATCGACATTTATGCTTTCCCATATTTCCTCCACCAGTTTCTGGCGTTCTTCATTAAGAAATGCCTTGCGTGAGAATACAGCCTTTCCTCTTCTCTGATCCACCCTTGATACTCTTACGGTAAGGGTCTGTCCCACAAACTCCGAAGAGTCCTCGATAAATCTGTCCGAAAGCTGTGAAAGAGGTATGAATCCCTGCACTTCTTTGTAGGCAGCGATCACTCCGCCGTTTACCTGTCTTAAAACTTCAACGTCGATAAAAGTTTTATTTTCAAGAGCGTCATTGATCTGCTCCCAGTGTTCGCCGGCTTCCAGCTTTTTCTTTGAAAGCAGTATGCTTCCATCGCCGTCATCCGTCTTTAGGACCTTGGCCTGGATCTCATCGCCTTCACTGTAAAGGTCGGTCAGTTTCTGATCTCCTTCCAGTTTGATTTCTTCCAGTGGGATGATCCCGTCTTTTTTACAGCCAAGATTCACAATGATCTCTTTGTCTGTAACCTGATGAACTTTTCCTGTTACCATCTCGCCGCCTCTGGGCAGTCTGAGGGATTTTTCGATGTCTTCCATCAAATCGTCCATGCTAAGTTCTTTGTTTTCAGTGATGTTGTCACTCATGTTGGAAATAACCTCCTTGATCGCGTTTTCGGGTGTCGATGCACCCGCCGCAACCCCTATTCTATTATATTTTTGCATTTCTTTCAATGCCAAATCATCGATATTTTCTACAAAATAAACGTTTTTACAGTGTTTTTTTGCTATTTCATATAATTTCGCTGTGTTGGAACTGCTTCTTCCCCCTATTATGACCATGGCATCCGAGTTTTTGGCGGTAAGCAAACACCCGTCCTGTCTTTCCGATGTGGCACTGCAAATAGTATTTTCGACTTTCATCTCGAAGTTTCTTGAAGAGAGTTCCCCTACCACTTCCTCAAAAAGTTTTTTGGTAATAGTAGTCTGTGCCACCACAAAAAGTTTTTTGCTGCTTTTTATTTCTGCTGCTTCTTCTTTGGATGAAATGACAAAAGCGCTGTTTCCGCACCACCCGTTTATACCTATTACTTCAGGGTGATCCTTATCCCCTGCTATAACTATCTGCATGCCTGATGCCCACGCTTCTTTGACAAGCATGTGTATTCGAAAAACAAAGGGGCATGTGGCATCAACTATTTCAAGTTCTTTTTCTGGTGCCATTCCATAAAAGGATTCCGGCTCACCATGGGATCTTACTATTATGACCGACCCTTTTTCTGCTTCAACCGGAGAGTCAATGATCTCTATGCCTTTTTCCTTAAGTCCATCAGTCACGTTCCTGTTATGTATAAGAGGTCCGCATGTATATATTCTTTTCCCTTTTGTTTTCTGCAAAGCTTCTTCCGCTTTTTCCAGAGCAAGCTTCACTCCGAAGCAAAACCCCGAATGGGGAGAGAGTATGATCTCTGTCATTTTTTCTTTTCCCTCAAACTTTCAAGATATTTTTTGAAGGAGGCCTCGCTGCCGTTTCCAGTGGGTTCATAATATTTGACCCCTTCTTTATGGAGTTCGTCGGGAAGATATTGCTGTTTTACATATCCGCCGTAATCGTGGGGGTATTTATAACCTTCTCCTATACCTCTTTTTTTTGCACCGCCGTAATGACTATCCTTGAGGGCCGGCGGCACGTCCCCGGTTTTCCTGTTTTCCAGATCTCTTTGGGCAGACTCCAGGGCCATATAGGCTCTGTTTGATTTTGGGCAGGATGCAAGCAGGATCACGGCTTCTGCAAGATTTATCCTTGCTTCGGGGAATCCCACCATATGGGCGGCCTGAACACATGCGGTGACAACCGTTATGGCATTTGGATAGGCCATGCCGATATCCTCACTGGCTATTACCATAAGTCTCCTGCCGATCATCATTTCATCGGCTCCGCCTTCTATGAGCCTTGCAAGGTAGTGTATGGATGCATCGGGATCACTGCCTCTTATGGATTTCTGCAGTGCCGAAAGCAGATTGTATTTGTCTTCGCTTTTGTCATAAAAAACCGTGCGTTTCTGCATGGCTTCCCGGATCATCCCGTTATCTATTTTTCCTTCTTTTTTTAAATTATCTATTATGAATCCAAGGGTATCAAGGGCTATTCTGGCATCTCCTTCGCTCATGTCCGCCAGATTTCTCAGGGCTTTTTCATCATACTGTATCTTTAGGCTTCCAAATCCCCTTTCTTTGTCATCAAGGGTCCTTTTTAGGAGCACAAGTATATTTCCCACAGAAAGAGGTCTGAATTCATATATGCTCCTTACTCTGCTGAGCACTGCATTATTTATGGCAAAATAGGGGTTCTGTGTCGTGCTGCCTATGAATCTCAAAACTCCTTCTTCCAGAGCTTTCAAAAGTGAATCCTGCTGCAGCTTGTTCCACCTGTGGAATTCATCCACATAAAGATATGTTTTTTCTTTCTGCAGTCCGAAGAATTTCGTTTTTGCCGCTCCGATTATTTCCTTCAGTTCTTTTGTGCCTGAAACTCCTGCATTTATTTCAACAAA
>JAAYYX010000133.1 GCA_012515135.1 Clostridiales bacterium
AAATTTTTCAGACCCAGGATAATGGTATGTGTGCCCAGCGGAGTGACGGAAGTCGAAAAACGTGCCGTCAGAGAAGCCGCCACACAGGCCGGAGGCAAAGATGTTTTTCTTATGGAGGAACCGGTGGCGGCGGCCATAGGAGCGGGACTGGACATATCAAAACCGGGAGGCACCATGGTAATGGATATCGGCGGAGGAACCACGGATATAGCCCTTATCTCTCTTGGAGGCATAGTGGCCAGCACATCAGTGAAAATAGCCGGTGACAGATTAGATGAAGCTATAATCAAATATATGCGCAAAAAACACAAATTATATGTGGGAGAAAGAACAGCCGAGGAACTCAAAAAAGGTATAGGAACAGCCTATCCCAGGGATGATGAAGTCAGCATGACCTGCAGTGGAAGGGACCTGGTGACAGGCCTTCCCAGAGATGTTTCCATGACGAGCACAGACATGCTTGAAGCAATGGAAGAACCTCTGCAGGCAGTCTGTGAAGCGGCACACAGCGTCCTTGAAAGGACACCGCCGGAACTGGCGGCAGACATAAGCGATACAGGGCTGGTCCTGACAGGCGGAGGCGCCATGCTTTGGGGCATCGACAAGAGGATCACCCAGAGAACGGGCCTGAAAGTAACCATAGCCGAAGACCCCACTTCATGTGTGGCCATCGGAACAGGCAAAGCTCTGGATAATATAAGCATAGTGGAAAACAGCAGACTTAACAAACGACATGCATACATATAATAAGTAACAGCGGGGCTGCCTCTTTGGAGGCAGCCTTTCTTAATAGGGAGAAAAACAATGAAAACAGAACTTATAGCCACGGCGACCTTCGGTCTTGAGGCAGTTGTAAAAAGGGAGATCGAAGCCCTGGGGTACCGGATATTAAAAAGCGAGAACGGAAAAATAACCTTCCAGGGAGACGAAAGGGCAATAGTGCGTTCCAACTTATGGCTGCGTGCCGCTGACAGGGTGCTTTTGAAAATGGCAGAGTTCAGAGCAGAAGAATTTGAGGAACTCTTTCAGCAGATAAAAGGGATACCCTGGGAAGAGATCATTCCGCCGGATGGCAGGATAATCGTTACCGGTAGCTCAGTAAAATCAAAACTGCACAGTGTGCCCGCATGCCAAAGCATCGCCAATAAAGCCGTGATAAAAAGACTGTCAGAAGCCTACGGGATCGAAGAATTTGAAGAAACAGGCGCTGAATATTCCATAAAGCTGACATTACTTAAAGACCGGGTGACGGTGACAGTAGATACAACAGGAAAAGGTCTTCACAAAAGGGCATACCGCATCCTTGGAACAGAAGCACCCCTAAAAGAGACCCTTGCCGCGGCTCTGGTGATGCTTTCATTCTGGAAAGAAGGGCGCATGCTGGCAGATCCCTGCTGCGGGTCGGGGACCATACCCATTGAAGCGGCAATGATAGGCAAAAATATAGCCCCCGGGCTTAACAGAAATTTTGTTTCGGAAGGATGGCACATAATAGAAGAAAGCATCTGGAAAGAAGAAAGAAAAAAAGCCTTTGGTTTGATAAAAAAGGATGCAGATATAAGGATAGAAGCATCTGATATATCGGAAACAGCCCTGCAGGCGGCAGTTGAAAATGCCAAAGAAGCGGGAGTGGATGATGTAATATCTTTTAAAAGAAAAGATATTGCGGATTTTGATACTGAAGAAAAAAGATGTGTCATAATAACAAATCCCCCCTATGGCAGAAGGATAGGCTCAAAAGATGATATAGATCGGATATACAAAGTTTTGAAAAAACTGCTTGAAAAAAACAAAGGCTGGTCACTGTTTATTGTGACTGCCGATAAGGACGCGGAAAAAGCCATAAAAGGCCGCCCCGCCGACAAAAGACGCAAACTGTACAACGGCCGCCTTGAAGTTTGCTACTACCAGTTCCACGGAGAAAAGTGAAATATTTGTTACGATGCATAAAAATACATATTAATGCAGAAAATATGCACAAAACCGTTGACTTTCTGCGGTGCAAGTGTATAATTATTTACAATAAGGTGTAAACTTGCACAAAGGAGAAAGAAATGGTCAGCAGCAGCAAAATGGCATATCACAAGTATGAGCCCGCTTGGCTGATACTGGAAGACGGAACGGTTTACGAAGGCCGTTCTCTGGGCTCGGGAGGCACTGCAGTCGGTGAAGTGGTTTTCACAACAGGAATGACAGGATATCAGGAAACCCTTACAGACCCCAGTTATTTCGGGCAGATAGTCGCCCAGACATTCCCCCTTATAGGAAATTACGGGGTAAATGATACAGACAGGGAATCCGGACGGGTATGGCTAAAGGGCTACATCATAAGAGAATGGTGCTACGAGCCTTCAAATTTCAGAAGCAAGTCCACATTGGGAGAGTATCTTGAGCAACATAATGTGGTTGGGATCTATGACATAGACACCAGGGCGCTGACACGAAAAATACGTGAGCACGGAGTCATGAACGGAGCCGTGACCACCGAGTACCCTGATGATGCGGGTGCTTTTTTAAAGTCGCTGAAGGGATTTGTAATATCAGATGCTGTAAGATCCGTTTCAGACAAAAAACCGTCCTTTCATAAAGCAGAAGTTTCCAAATACCATGTTGCGCTCATGGATTACGGATATAAAAGCAATATATTAAGAAGTCTCAATGAACTTGGGTGTGATGTGACAGTAATGCCCTGGGACTCTGATAAAGCTGCCATCGAAAAGGTAGATCCCGACGGGATAATGCTGTCCAACGGACCTGGAGATCCCAATGAGAACAAGAAGATCATAAATAATCTTAAGGAAATATTAAAAACAGATCTGCCTGTTTTGGGCATATGTCTTGGGCACCAGATAATGGCCCTTGCCTTTGGATGCAGTACACAGAAATTGAAATACGGACACAGAGGCGCCAATCAGCCCGTTATGGACAGTGAAAAAAGACGGATATTCGTCACCAGTCAGAATCACGGGTTTGCAGTGATAAAAGAATCCGTGACGGAGGATATCGGAAAGATAAGTCATTATAATGTCAACGACGGCAGCTGCGAAGGGATAAAATACAAAAGACCCGGGACCTTTTCAGTCCAGTTCCATCCTGAGGCCTGCGCAGGACCCCACGACACCAGATATTTGTTTGATAGATTCATTGAGAGTATGGAGAAGAAAAATGCCGTTGAATAAAGATATAAAAAAGGTGCTGGTCATAGGTTCGGGGCCCATAGTGATAGGTCAGGCAGCAGAGTTTGATTACGCCGGGACCCAGGTCTGCAGGACACTGAAAGAAGAGGGAATAGAAGTCGTACTGGTCAATTCCAATCCTGCCACCATAATGACTGACAAGACCATGGCCGATAAAATATATATAGAACCTCTTACTCTTTCTGTACTCAAAAAAATAATCGGCATCGAAAAACC
>JAAYYX010000134.1 GCA_012515135.1 Clostridiales bacterium
ATGCTTTTTCCGGTGGCAGTAACAGTTACTTCACAGGAGCCGGCCATCATGACCCCCGGGCGGGAAGCCGGCCTTCCTGCTTCAAGACCGGGCCACAGGTGGATCCCGAAAATCTTTTTTACATTATAGTCTTTTAATATACCGGAATCACATATCATTTTTGCACCGCCGGTGGTTTCTTCTGCAGGCTGGAAAATAAGCAATATATTGCAGGGTGCATTGTTTAGGGTGTTAATAATGTGTGCAAGACCCAGCAAGGCAGCCATATGTCCGTCGTGTCCGCAGGCATGCATAAAACCGGGATGTTTTGATGCATAAGAAAGATCACCGCTCTCTGTCATAGGAAGAGCATCCATGTCAGATCTATATGCTGCAGTATCCGGTCTATCGAAATCAAAGAAAGCACAAATCCCGTTTTGTGCTGCGGGTATTATCCTGCAGTTCATTTTCTTCAGTACTGAATGAATATAGCTGCGGGTCTTTGTGACCTCAGATCCCGGTTCGGGGATCATATGCAGGTCTCTGCGCCAATTTTTCAAAAGCCCTAGTATTTTTCTTATTTCTTCCTTGGGATGATCCATACTATCTCCTTTGCGGGATGATCCATAATATCTCCTCTGCGGGATGATCCATAATATTCCCTCTGTATATCCTCTTTTCGGCATATATTATCTCAAAAAACAGCGGCTGTCAAAAACTTTTGTTAAAAACAACAAAAAAATCCTTGCATACTGCAAACTATTATTGTAGAATGAACAACATAAATCAAAATTCAATAATCATGATAGAGGCGCGAAGCAGAAGAAGATATGGGAGCCGGCAGGCAGAGATCATATCGGAGGCAATCTTCGCCGAATCGGTCAGGCAGGCATGCCGGGTCGGTGGGCATATGGTCAATAGCCATATGACTGTCTACGTTCAGTAGTTGCGCTATCTTTAATATATGCATAGTTTTATGTGTATGTTTCTTGGGACCGGCAGCGCATGCCGGTTTTCTGTTTCTCCGGACAGGATATGCGTACCATTGGGCAAAAAACTTAAAGTGAAAGGACATTAAAGTAAAATGGGAATCATGGAAATAGGCAAAGTGCCTGTTACCCGTCTGGCAGAAAAATGCGGAACACCGCTTTTGATCTACGACGAAGAAAAGATCGAAAACAAAATAAAAAGTTATATGAGGAATTTTTCTTCCCCGCTTTTTCAGACTGAGGTGGTTTATGCATCCAAGGCTTTTGGCTGTCCGGCAATGATAGAAAAAGTCAAAGATGCCGGAGCCTCGCTGGATGTTGTCAGCGGAGGAGAACTTTATATTGCCAAGGTGTCAGGCATGAACATGGAAAAAGTATATTTCCATGGGAACAATAAAACTTCTGAAGAAATCAATACGGCATTGGAGTTTGGCTGTGGAAATATTGTGGCGGATAATCCGGAAGAGTTCCGTACAATTATTGAAACCGCAGCCTGTACGAAACGAAAGATAAACTTGATGTTGCGGATAAATCCGAAAGTCGCTGCCCATACTCATGAGTATACAGTCACGGCAGCAGAAGATTCAAAATTCGGAGTTTCCATAGACCATAAAGAAAAAATCGCAGTCCTGATAAAAACTGCAGCAGACAAAAAGGTGACCTTCAAAGGTTTTCATTCACATATAGGTTCTCAGATATTTGAAGCATCTGCCTTTATAAAGGCTGCCGGACTCATGATCGGTCTTTGCAGCTATATGGAAAAGGAGCATGATATCCCTTGTCCGTGGCTGAGCCTGGGAGGAGGATTCGGAATAAAATATACCGCTGAAGATGATCCGCCGGAGACAGAGACCCTTTGCAGAGAACTGATCAGGGGAGGTGAGGAAGCGATAAGATCCGCCGGTGTAAAAACCGAAAAAATCATGATCGAGCCGGGCAGGTCCATAGCGGGAGATGCGGGATGTACAGTTTATAAAGTGGGATATGAAAAGATTGCAGGAGATAAAAGATATCTGTTTGTAGACGGGGGAATGGGAGATAATATACGCCCTGCCCTTTACGGGGCAGAATACTCCTGTGACCTGGCAGAGCATATGGGAGATACGAAGGATAAAGAGTATGTGATAGGCGGTAAATATTGTGAATCCGGGGATATAATCATCAGAAAAGCAATGCTGCCCGAAGCTAAAAAAGGCGATCTGCTTATAGTATATTCCACGGGCGCCTATGCATATTCCATGAGCAGCTGTTACAACGGGACAGGACGTCCGGCAGTAGTATTTGTTAAAGACGGCAGAGCGCGGCTGGTAATGCGACGGGAGAAGAAAGAAGATCTTATGTATTTGGCAAAAGATCAGGAGGTGAAAATATGAATACAGTACAGCAGTACGGGAGTGAGTGTATAGACTGTACAGACACTATAAAAATCATAGCGAAAGAAACAGCCAAAAAGAAAAACCCGCAGGACGGTCTTGTGATAGTAGTCTCTGCCATGGGAAGTATAGCAGAAAGCATAATGACAAATGCAGGAAATATAGCAGAGAATATGGTCCGGGAAGACCCGGATGCTCTGTTTTCCGCCGGAGAGCGGCAGACAGCAGCACTTATGGCTGTAGCCCTTGAAGAAGCCGGACTGAATGCACAGGTCGTAACCGACATAAGAGGAAGGAGCCTTGAGGCAAAAGATCATGAAGAAAGCGCCGTCGAAATAGACACCGGCAAAATAGAAAAACTGCTGGATGAAGGAGCCATAGTCGTAGTTACAGGTTCCCAGGGAATAGGGGACCATGAGCTCAAGGACATAGACCGCAGATGCGGGGCATCTTCCACAGCGGTGGTCATTGCGGCGCAACTGGGATGTGAATGTGAGCTTTACGGGAATGCTGAGGGGATCCATTCTGTTGATCCCGCAGTGTGTCCCGGTTCAAAAATCCTGAAAACTTCGTGCTATGAAGAAGTCATGGAAATGGTATTGCTGGGCGAAGCGAATCTGGAAAGCAGGGCATTGGAGCTGGCCGGTATGTATAACGTAAAACTTCATATAAAGAAACCATTCAATAACGGAGGAACAAAGATAATGAGCCGTAATCTGATAGTAGAGCCCAAAGTGGTATCGGGCGTAAAAGTTGCAGGCAATATAGTAATATACACATTAAGAAATATAAATAACAACGGCAGAGCTGTGGCAGAACTTTTTGATGTGCTCAGGGACATAGACATAAATATAGATATGATATCTCAGCATAATGACGGTGAAGGAAAATGTACGGTGGCATTCAGCTGCACCGGAAACCAGACTGAAAAAATGGAAAATGCCCTGAAAAGCAACCCGCGGCTTCAGGGGATAGAGGTGTCAAAACAAGAGGATCTTTCCATGGTATCAATAATCGGCGTTGGTATGGCCAGCCATTCGGGAGTGGCCGGCAAAGTATTCAATGTACTTGCTGAAGCCGGAATACCTTATTATAACATCACCACTTCGGAAATATCCATTTCCGTTGCCCTGGATTCGGAAAACAGCAGTGCTGCTGTAGTCGCTTTGGGAGAAGCGTTCAGACTTTAGGGCTATGGAAATAAGATTCAGTAAATATCACGGTTGCGGGAACAGTTTCGTGATAATAAAAGAGCAGGGCATACCGGCCGGGGATCACAGCCGCCTTGCCCTGGAGATGTGTTCTGAAAGCAAAGGTATAGGAGCCGACGGATTGATCATAGCAAGAGCTGATCCTCAACTTGAAATGGTTTTTTACAACCGGGACGGAAGCCGTGCACCTATGTGCGGCAACGGAATAAGATGTTTTGCCGTATTCTGTATTAAAGAAGGGATGACCCGGAAAAGGAAATTTAAAATAAAGACTATGGCCGGGATCATGGAAGCAGAAATAAAAGACAGGGGCAACGATCTTGAGGCGGAAATAAATATGGGTCCTCCCGGACCTGCAGCTTCCCATGGTTCCATGGAAAAGAAAGAGTTTCTTTTTTATAAAAAACTGAAGGTCTCCACAGGTGAGATATATGTAAGGACATTATTTATTGGCACGCTTCATACGGTTATCTGGGCGGAAGAATATCCCATGGATGAGCTGAAAAGGCTTTGTGCCGAGATCTGTTCCCATCCGGCTTTCCCTGAAAAAACCAATGTGGATATAGTAAGGATAATAGACAGAAAAACTCTTGAAATGTTCACTTATGAGAGAGGGGCAGGATTCACCCCGGCCTGCGGAACGGGCGCATGCGCTGCGGTGGCCGCGGGAATAGCGGAAGGAAAGATCGAAAACAAGGTAGATGTGTTTCTGCCCGGAGGCAAGCTGCATATCGAACAAAGAAAAAACAAAGAAATATTCATGAAAGGCCCGGCAGTTTTTATTGCCGGCGGCCTGTATAGGAGGGATACAAATGATACGAGGCTCCATGGTGGCGCTGATCACACCGTATAATGATGACGGCAGTGTGAATCTCAGACGCCAGGCAGAACTTATAGAATGGCATATACAAAACGGCACAGACAGTATACTTATTTTGGGGACCACAGCAGAGACCCCGGCGCTGACTGCGGCAGAGCAGGAGGATATAGTGAGAGTGTCCATAGATGCGGCAAAGGGGCGAAAACCTGTAATAGTAGGCAGCGGTTCAAACAACTCGCTGGCAGCAAAGGAAAAAAGCCTGAAATTCCAGAGCATGGGGGCTGACGGACTGCTGGTGATAACACCTTACTATAATAAAACCAACAAAGCAGGAATGATACATCATTTCAGAGCTGTGGCAGATGCAGTGGATATACCGGTATATATTTACAATGTGCCCGGAAGGACCGGCTGTGCCATAACCTACGAAGCTCTGGAGGAGTTGTCAAAACATCCGAAAATAGCCGGGATCAAAGAGGCAAGCGGGGATATATCCTTTGTTACAAAGATATCCAGATTGATAAATGATGATTTCAACATATATTCAGGCAATGACGACATGATCGTTCCTCTTATGTCAATGGGAGGAGAAGGCGTGGTATCTGTTCTTGCCAATATACTGCCGGCAGAAACACATGAAATGACCATGGCCTATATAAACGGTGAAACAGAAAAGGCTGCAGCCCTTCAAAAAAAATATCTTGATTTTATAAATGCATTGTTTATTGAAACTAATCCCATACCGGTAAAAGAGGCCATGAATCTGGCGGGGCTGGATGTGGGAGGCTTCAGGCTTCCTCTCTGCCCCATGGAAAACCGGACGCGGGAAGTTCTGAAAAGCAGCATGCAGGATCTCGGAATAATATGAAATGTAGGGGAAGGAGACAATGATGAAAATCGTAATATCAGGCCATGGAAGAACGGGCAGCATTCTTCAGGAAATGATAAATGAAAATAAAAATATGAGTGAGG
>JAAYYX010000135.1 GCA_012515135.1 Clostridiales bacterium
AGGGCGAGAGAATGTCCATGGAACCCCAGGGACTTCAAAGACACGAACGTAATAAGAAATAGGATCTCATATATATGGGACTTCTCAATCAGCTGAAAAATAAATACAGTGTGGTCTCCATCATAGGGATGGCAAAGAATGCAGGCAAGACAACGGCACTCAACTATATACTTGAAGAAGCAATGGATGAGGGAATGTGTCTGGGCGTGACATCCACAGGACGGGACGGAGAAAGCACAGATCTGGTGACAGGAACGGAAAAACCCCGGGTCTATCTTGAACAGGGCACCATCGTTTCAGTCCCCAAGGGACTTTATGATCTGGCGGACGCAGGCCTTGAGATATTGCGAATGACCAATTACCGCACATCTTTGGGCCGGCTTATGCTGTGCCGTGTGGCAGAAAACGGATATGTGCAGATAGCAGGTCCGGTGGCCACGGCAGATCAGAAAAAAATGTGCAGTGAAATGAAAGCGCTGGGTGCGGAAATGATAATGATCGACGGAGCCGTAGACAGAAGATCCATTGCGGCTCCCGACGCATCCGATGCGGTGATACTGGCCACGGGAGCGGTGCTTTCAAGAAACATGAAAAAAGTCGTTCAGGAAACGGCTTATGTGGTGAGCATATGCTCACTGCCGCGACTTTCCCACCAAAGGACAAGAAAGCTGATAGAAGAAAACCGGGACAAAATAACCCTTATAGCAGATGGCCGGGCAAAAACACTAAATCTTGCCACAGGGCTGGGCAGCGGGAAATTCCTTCAGCAGGAAATGAGCGATGAAACGGAATATATATATATGCCGGGAGCTTTCACAAAAAGCGTGATCGCAGACATGGGAAATGCGGAACTGAAAAAAACCCATTTTGTACTAAAAGATCCCATGAAAATATTCTTTGATGCCGTAAGCTGGCATCAGCTGATGAAAAAGGGAACAAAAGTATCGGTGCTGGAGAACATAAAGGTGGCAGCCGTGACTGTGAACCCCGTTTCGCCGGCGGGATATTCTTTCGGACATGAAGATCTGAGGGAAGCCGTCAGCAAGGCCCTGCCTGAAATACCGGTTATCGATGTAAGGCTTTAAAACAGATATCATTGAGGCCCGGAGGATAAAAGTGATAAAAAGACTGGCAAATGTAAAAACAAGAACAAATACAGGCTTTGACCATGTCATGAATGAAATGGGGCCGCAGACTCCCTTCGGCATAAAAAGGCTGAAAGAACAGAAGCCTTTTTTTCCGGGAGAAGAAGCTTCCTTAAGAAGAGAACTGGACAGGATCGGGAGTCTCTTTGATATTGCCCGTGAAGACGAAAAATACATATCAAAGATATCCGACATATTTATGGATATGAAGGATGTGGAGTTTACAGTCGAACGCAGCAAAAGCAGCATATTGACAGTGGTGGAGATCTTCGAGATGAAGTGCCTTCTCCTGAAAATGGAGCAGTTGTCTTCTCTTTTTGAAAAACAGGGCAAAAAAATCCCCGACGAATTTGTTTTAAGCGATATAAGGGTCCTTCTGGATGAGCTGGATCCCAGAGGAGACAGATTAAATACATTTTATATTTATGAGGAATTTTCGAAAAAACTGGCAGACCTGCGCAATGAAAAAAGGATGCTGGAAACAGGGGTCAGAAAAAGTCAGAAGGAAAGAAGGGAAAAGCTTCACAGAGAAAAGGGCATAATGCTGACTCCCAAATTTGACTGTGTGGTTTCAAAGTCTGATGAAGAGGCCATCAAAACATTCGAGGCGGCCCCTGAACTGGAAAGATCCTGTCAGGATATAATGTCTGTGACATTCCAGCTGGTCAGAACAGAAAAAGAAATAGAAACCATCGAAAAAACAGAAATGCTCGCTTTTCAGATAGAAGAGGAAGAAGAGAAAATAAGAGAGAAGCTTTCCAAAAGAGTATGGGCATTTCAAAAGGAAATAAGAGAAAACTGCATGCGTAT
Source organism: Clostridiales bacterium (assembly GCA_012515135.1). Classification (GTDB taxonomy): domain Bacteria; phylum Bacillota; class Clostridia; order Peptostreptococcales; family Anaerovoracaceae; genus UBA1422. Next base: position 1,956 of record JAAYYX010000135.1, read on the forward strand.
CGGATCTTTTGATCTGACACTGGCAAAAGCCCTTTATGCCATAAGACATATATGCGTGAAGCCGGAAATAATAAAAGATTATGCGGTATACATAAAAGACGGCAGGCAGCTTCAGGCCGAAGAAATACTTGATTCCAAGGACAAGGAGTATATGCCTGTAAGCATAAGTCTTGATACGGGGGTGACATGCATAACCGGAGCCAACATGGGAGGGAAAACTGTTTCCCTTAAAATGATAGGACTCACGGTGTTGCTGGCCCAGTACGGTTATTTCGTACCATGTAAAAGTGCCAAGATCGGTCTTTCGAATTTTATACAGATGCTCATGGGAGACAGTCAGTCTCTGGAAAGAGGCCTTTCAAGTTTCGGATCGGAAATGGAAGAGCTGAAGGAGATATTCGACCACTGCACAGAAAGATCCCTTATCATGGTGGATGAGATAGCCAGCGGGACAAATCCCGCTGAGGGACTGGCCCTTACAAAAAGCGTAATAGATTTTTTGAAGGAAGGGCCTTATATATCTGTAATAACCACCCATTTCGATGTGGGAGAAGGTGGCGGAAAAGTCAAGAACATGCAGGTCACAGGCCTGGCAAATGCCGACTTCACCAAACTGGACCGGGAACTTCGATATGCAAACCGCAAAGAGCGGATAGGCATAATCGGAAAGTATATGGATTACAGACTGTCACCGGCAAAAGAAGGAAAAACCATACCCAAAGATGCTATCAACATAGCGAAAATGCTGGGTATCGAAAATGAGATAATAGAAAATGCAAAAAAATACTTAAAAGGAGAAAAAGGATGAAAAGCAAACTGAATCTGGACCCGAAAGTAATCGACAGCGCACGTTCCTGTGCTTCAAGGATCGCTCACAGCATGCAGGAATTCATCGATGTGCATACAACTGTAAGCACAGAAAGAACTGTGGTGAGACTTTTGGGCGTAGACGGGGTAGATGATGTAGAAACACCCCTTCCAAACATCGTTATCGATCAGATACTTGAAGCAGGAGGGCTGCCAAGAGGTGCAGCTTACTGGATGGGAAATGCCATGATCCAGACCGGCCTCTGTCCTCAGGAGATAGCAGAAAAGATGTCTGCGGGAGAACTGAAGATAACAGAGCTTCCGGCGGCCGGCATAGAAGAAGCAAAAGAGAAAATCATGCCCTATGTAAAAGATTCCCTCGACAAAATAAAAGCTCAGACAGCCAAGAGAGAAGAGTATCTGGACACCATAGGTGAGGGAAGGACCCCATACCTTTATGTTATAGTTGCAACGGGGAACATATATGAGGACGTGGTGCAGGCCAAGGCGGCAGTAAGACAGGGAGCAGACATAGTTGCCGTTATAAGGACAACTGCCCAGAGCCTTTTGGACTATGTGCCCTACGGACCGACAACAGAAGGTTTCGGCGGCACCTACGCCACCCAGGAAAATTTCAGGATAATGAGAAAAGCCCTTGATGAAGTGGGAGAAGAAGTGGGCAAATATATAAGGCTCTGCAATTATTCTTCCGGCATGTGCATGGCCGAGATCGCTGCCATGGGAGCTCTTGAAAGACTGGATGTAATGCTCAATGACGCTCTTTACGGAATACTTTTCAGAGACATAAACATGCAGAGGACCCTTATAGACCAGTACTTCTCCAGGGTAATAATAGGATACTGCGGTACCATGTTCAACTCGGGAGAAGACAATTATCTTACCACTGATGACGCATATGAAGC
>JAAYYX010000136.1 GCA_012515135.1 Clostridiales bacterium
AAAGAGTCCAAATCGAATTCTTCCATGATCTTTATATGATCCCTGATAAGCCTCTCTCCTCTGTTGCTTCTTGAATAAAGCACCAGCTTGGATTTTGTATTTTCTCTTGCTTTATCAATAGACTCCTCATATTCCGCCAAAAATATTTTCAGATCTTTTGCCCTTTTTTCTGCAAAGGATCTGCTCACAACAAGAATATCTGTCGGTATATGGGAATTATATGTTTGTTCCCATAGTTTGTCCAACTCGAGGGATTTTTCGGCATTTTTGATGCTTTTTACCGCTTCCGATGCATAGGGTTCCTGTAGTAGGGCCACCGTATAGGGATCTTCTAGTGCTTCCTGCACTTCCTTTGGTTTGGATACCCACTCGAAGATGACCCCATATTCTGTGTTTATGTATTTATCTTCAAGCAACTTCTTTAGGACATATTCTCCCGTCCCCCCTTGGTCGCATCCTACTATGGTCTTCCCCCTCAGATAAGAAATATCGTCATCGGGCATATTTACACCATTGGTAACTATAAAAAGATCTCCCATAACAACAGGGCTTACAGCTATAACATTTCCGTCTGTTTTTTCATAAAGCTGTGCGGCAGTGTTTGAGGATACAATTGCCGCATCAAAGTCTCCCCCGGCTATTTCCGCTTCTAGGGACATCAGGTCATCATATGTCCTTATATCATAATCACTTCCAAGAGAATCCAGGGTCTCAGTTGCTGCTCCTTCAATGGCCACTATGCTCACTTCCCCCGATAGTGTTCCTTTTTCTTCCGTTGTGTCTTGATCATCCCCGCATCCTGCTAAAAAAATTGACATCATAAATGCAGCAAATAAAACAAAAAGGGTCTTTTTATTCATTGGATCATCTCCTTACGGTCTCTTCCTGCGGTGACCGCCTTCAGCCACATTCATTCTTACTATAGCCTTTGTAATGGCGATTTGGGCTTTTGTTATCTCATTGGGATCATGCTCCTGTTCGCTGCAGAGCCAGGATTCCGCCTGTTCTTTTATGTTGATACACCTGTCTGTATCTATCTCATCAGACCACTCTGCTGCATCCGTATATATTATTATGCTGTCCTTAACATCCACAAAACCTCCGGAAACGGCAGCGACCCTGAAATCCTTTTGTCCGGCTTCCTGTATCCATAGTTCACCGTAATCAAGAAGCTTGCATGCCCATGAATGCCCCGCCATGAATCCTTCGTCTCCTAAGAGAGTCCTTGCTATGACAAGTTCCGTATCTCCGCTATAAAACCTTTTTGAAGGTGTTATGACATCAAGTTTTATGCTTTTAGCCATTCTTCCTGCCCTTTTCGTGTCGTTCAACGACTTCTTCTATTCCCCCTGCAAAGAGGAATAGATTTTCGGATATATCATCATGCTTCCCTTCAAGTATCTCTTTGAATCCCCTTACGGTTTCTTTAAGGGGCAGATATCTGCCGGGCGTTCCGGTAAACTGTTCTGCAACGCTGAAGGGCTGTGACATGAAACGCTGTATCTTCCTTGCTCTGTTAACGACCAGTTTGTCAGAATCAGATAACTCATCCATGCCTAGTATAGCTATTATATCCTGAAGATCTTTATATTTTTGGAGCACTTCCTGAACGCCTCTTGCAGTATTATAATGTTCTTCTCCTATTATGAGAGGATCCATTATTCTTGAGGTCGAATCAAGAGGATCTACCGCCGGATAGATACCAAGCTCCGTTATTGCTCTTGAAAGTACCGTGGTGGCATCAAGATGTGCAAATGTGGTCGCCGGGGCCGGATCTGTAAGGTCATCTGCAGGAACATATAT
>JAAYYX010000137.1 GCA_012515135.1 Clostridiales bacterium
ACCCGGAGATTTCATAATGCTGCCGAATGTTGGCGGGCGAAAGAAAATACAGGATCTTTTTGTGGATATGAAAGTCAGGGAAGATCAAAGGGAAAGGGTGTATATGGCTGCGATAAATGATGAGATCCTTTGGATCCCCGGGGGAATAACAAAAGCCCGGTACTCAGGAAATTTCAAGATAAACGAAGACACAAAAAGGGTCCTTGTACTTGAAATACATGGTTCTCTATGATAAAATTACAAAATAAATTTTGGTTTTTCATACAAATTTGTTGGTATGAAACAATAAATCTAAAGGAGAGAAAAGATTGAAAAAGCTTTCGAGAAACATAGGCATATATTTGATAATTTTTGGACTTGTGCTGGCAATGGCCTGGTTTTATAACAAATCACCCGGCGAAGAGGCAAAGGATATTTCTTTTTCAAAGTTCACCCAGTATGTGAGCCAGGAGAAAGTAGAAAAACTTTATATCGATGAGAACGATATGGCTCTGACGGCCACCCTTACAAACGGGGAACAGGTAAAAAGCGTTGCATCATCCCTTGTTGAGGTCGACTGGCTCAACAGGACATATATCTATAAGCAAATGGAAGAAGGAAAGGTGACTTTGACCAATGCACCTCCAAAGGTGACTCCCTGGTATATATCCATGCTGCCCACGGTCATCATGATAATCGTGATAGTTTTCTTCTGGTTTATGATAATGAATCAGCAGGGAGGCGGGGGCAAAGCCATGTCCTTTGGAAAGAGCAGGGCAAAACTCCAAAAAGACAGCGATCTCAGAAAACTCACATTCAAGGATGTGGCAGGTCTTGATGAAGAAAAAGAAGAACTGCAGGAAATAGTTGACTTTCTGAAAAATCCCAAGAAATACAATAACCTGGGGGCAAGGATCCCGAAAGGAATACTTTTGGTGGGTCCTCCGGGAACAGGTAAGACATATATTTCAAAGGCGGCCGCAGGAGAAGCCGGCGTGCCTTTCTTCACCATAAGCGGATCTGATTTCGTGGAAATGTTCGTTGGTGTGGGGGCATCAAGAGTAAGAGATCTTTTTGAGCAGGCAAAAAAGAATTCGCCCTGCATTATCTTTATAGATGAAATAGATGCAGTGGGACGCAAAAGAGGAGCGGGCCTGGGCGGCGGTCATGACGAGAGAGAGCAGACCCTTAACCAGCTCCTTGTAGAGATGGACGGATTTGCTGAGAACACGGGGATAATAATACTGGCAGCCACAAACAGGCCTGACATATTAGATTCTGCCCTGCTTAGACCCGGACGTTTTGACAGGCAGATAGTAATAGGAGTGCCCGATGTAAAGGCAAGAGAAGAAATATTCAAGGTCCATGCCAGGAACAAACCTTTGGCGGAAGGTGTGGAGCCCAAAGTACTGGCAAGAAGAACTCCGGGATTCACCCCCGCCGACATAGAGAACATGCTGAACGAAGCTGCCCTTCTTACAGCCAGAAGAAACGGCCGCAAGATCCGTATGGACGAGGTTGAAGAAGCCATAACAAAGGTAATAGCCGGACCGGAGAAAAAGAGCAGAGTGATCAGCGATGAAGAGAGAAGGCTCACTGCTTTCCATGAAGCGGGACATGCCATTGTTGCTGCATCACTGCCTCAAAGCGATCCCGTTCATCAGATAACCATAGTTCCCAGAGGAAGGGCCGGCGGATTCACAATGGTACTGCCAAAAGAGGACAGGTATTACGGAACAAAAACCGATATGGAGGGACAGATAGTCCACCTTCTCGGCGGACGGGTGGCAGAGAAGCTGACTTTGGATGATATCAGCACCGGAGCCAGCAACGATATAATGAGAGCCACTGAAATCGCCAAGGATATGGTAACTAAATACGGATTCAGTTCCAAGCTGGGACCTGTGAATTACAGTTCGTCCGATGAGGTTTTCCTGGGGAAAGATTTTTCCACCAGACAGAATTATTCAGAAGAAACGGCTTCGGAAATAGATGAAGAAATAAAGCTGATAATAGAAACGGCCTTTACAAGGGCAGAGGAGATATTAAAGAAGCATAAGAAACAGCTGAAGTCTGTGGCTGATGCCCTTCTTGAGCTGGAGACCCTGGACGGAGACCAGTTCACAGAGCTTTACAAAGGGAAAATAACGGCTAAAAAACTGGCTCAGAGAGTAAGGGAAGAAGAGGAGCACATCGAGAGGGCAAACGAAAAAGAGGCCCGTGAGATGAGAGAGCTTATCGCCAAACAGGAAGAAGAAGAAAAAGAAAAACTGGATGAGAACGGGATACCTCTTCTGGCCGATGAAGAACTGCCATCTGAAGAGGAACTGGCCGTTTATGACGGAGATTATTTGAATGATGACGAAGAGGAAGACTCCGGTGAAGGCGGAGACGAAGATACCGCCGAAGGCTCCGCAAGCAAACAGACCCGGAAGAGCAAAGTAAAGGCCGGCACTTCCAAAAATAGGGGATCCGAAAAATAAACCCGGAAGGAAAACAAATGAAGGTAACAGTTAAAGACTTCTTTGAACTGGCTGCTTTTGCGGACGCAAAGGTGCTGGCCGGCGAAAAGAATCTGGAAAATCCGGTCAAAAAAGTTTCTGTACTTGAGGCCACCGGCAGGGAAGACGTGGCTCGTTATTGTTCTGCAAAAAACCAGATGATGCTGACATCGTTTTTCGGGATACAGGACGATGCAAAAGCCCAGGCCGAAGTAATAAAAGCCTTGGCTGAAGGCGGGAACACCGCACTGGTTGTTTTTCATGTGGGAGAAGTAGTAAAAAGAATATTGCCGGAGGTCATAGAAGCCGCAGAAAAGGCGGGACTGCCCCTGATAGCCATGAGTGAAAAATCCAAATTCGATATGGGCGATGTTATAAACGAGACCATGAGCAAGCTTTTTTACGGTGAAAGCAGCAGTTTCGGGAACGATCTTATCAACAATACAATTTTCCATTTACTGAATTTTGAAAAGTACAACAGCTTCCAGTCAGCCATAAGAGCTGCCGCTTTGAACAATGATTTTCAGCTGATACTGCTGTCAGAAGATTTCAACCCCATATTTTATGTGGAAACCAGACATAAAACTACAATAGACGAAGCCATTCGCCTTGGCAGGGAGAAGGAAGTCGAAAAGCAGTCCACCGTCTACACCATGATCGATGTGAACGGCGTGCTTACATACTGGGGCCCCGTCAGCATAAAGGATTCTAAATACTTTATGTTCATCGTTGATAATGAGGACTCATATTCAAAAGCGGAAATAACAAAACTGGCAGAGATAATCGAACTTGCCATGGGGATGTGGAAGTACACCCCGGAAAGAGATGCAAAGGCGGAATTTATAAAAGCCCTGCGCAGGGGCAACAAAAGTCTTGCATACACCCTCAAAGAAGAAGCGGGAATAGATGGGGAAGAAATAAGGAGCGTATTTTTTGCAAGGAGCATCGAGAACAATGAAGCTTCGGCACACATGGCGGAATTCGAGAAAAATGAAGGGCTCAAGATCCTTACCATAAACGAGGGGGATGAAACCTACGGGATAATAATAGGCCCTCAAAAAGAGGGAAATCCATGTACAAATCTTTACAATACCATCAAGACGGACAAGAGGGTCAGGATTTTCCACGTGACCGGAATCGACGGAACCGAAGGGGCTGCAGACGCATATAAGCTCATAGGTGAGACCTGGTCCTTCGTACAGAGCGTGTTTCCCTACAAAAGAGTCTTCACGAAATATGAGCTGGTGCTTGTCAGCAACTGCATCAATATACAGCTGCAGGGGGGATACATAAAAAAGAATTATCTGGAACTTTTGGAAGTCTTCAAACAGATGGGGGAAAACAAAGGCAAACAGCTGTTGGATACCCTTGAGACATTTGTTCTGGATGCCGGTATGAACAGCGGAAAAACTGCTGATTTCATGGACATACACACAAACACAGTGCAATATAGACTAAAAAAAATCAATGAGCTTTTGGGAGTGGAGATCACAGGTAACAGGGTGATCCCCGGACTTACCATCGCCCTGGCATTAAAGAGGCTGGAAAGGGTGGTTTCAAAATAGTATAAAACCTGATTTGAGACAATCAAATAAAGCAGTTTTTTAGAGGTTTATTGCTGTTAAAATTTTGGCAAAGAATAATGTATACAAGGAAATTTTCCTTGAAAAATCAAAATAAGTGAGTTATAGTATGAGTGGTGCGTTTTGCCGAGTATTTTGTTGTGAAATCAATAATGAGGCACCTGTCAAAGCGTTGAAATATTAATAAATAACCCCATTATTTACTAAGGAGGAAACATAAATGGACAAGCTTGAACAACTTCGCGGATTCAAAGCTGAAATTGCCCGGGGCGGAGGAGAAAAAAAGATAGAAGGTCAGCATGCAAAAGGCAAACTGACGGCCAGAGAAAGACTGGATATTCTTTTCGACAAAGACAGTTTTGTTGAAATAGACACTTTTGTTTCTCACAGATGTCCTAATTTCGATATGCCCGAGAAAAAATTCCACGGTGACGGTGTTGTTACAGGATACGGCACAGTAGACGGCAGACTGGTATTTGCATTTGCACAGGATTTTACAGTTATCGGAGGATCTTTGGGCGAATATCATGCCGAGAAGATCGTTAAGGTACAGGGAATGGCCCTTAAAATGGGAGCTCCCATAGTAGGACTCAATGATTCGGGCGGAGCAAGAGTTGAAGAAGGAGTAAATGCTCTTTCCGGTTTTGCAAAGATATTCAAAAATAACACTATATCATCGGGCGTTATCCCTCAGATATCAGTAATAATGGGACCATGTGCCGGCGGAGCTGTTTATTCACCGGCAATAACTGATTTTATATTCATGGTGGATAAGACAAGTCAGATGTTCATAACAGGTCCCCAGGTAATAAAGACAGTTACAGGCGAAGAGGTTTCAGCGGAAGACCTGGGCGGAGCTCTTTCCAATAATACAAAGAGCGGCAATGCTCATTTCATGGGTAGCAATGACGAGGAAACGCTTATGAAGGTAAAAGAGCTTTTGAGCTACTTCCCTTCCAACAATATGGAAACTCCTCCTGTTTATCCATCTAATGATGATCCGAACAGGCTTATACCGGAATTCAATACAATAATCCCTGATAATCCCAACAAGGCATACGATATGTATGAAATAATAAAGGGACTGGCAGATGATGGGGTCATCCTTGATGTTGCCAAGCATTTTGCAAAAAACATAATCACATGCTTCATAAGAATGGATGGACAGACGGTAGGTGTAATAGCAAACCAGCCTCGTCATGAAGCCGGATGCCTTGGCATAAATGCTTCGGACAAAGCCGCAAGATTCGTAAGAAGATGTGACGCATTCAATATCCCCATGCTGACTCTTGAAGATGTTCCCGGGTTCCTGCCCGGCACCGATCAGGAGTGGGGAGGCATAATAAGACACGGAGCCAAACTTCTTTATGCATATTGTGAAGCAACAGTTCCCATGGTAACTATGATATTAAGAAAAGCATACGGCGGAGCATATATTGGAATGTGCAACAAGGAACTGGGATCGGATATGGTACTGGCCTGGCCGACTGCACAGGTGGCTGTAATGGGAGCTTCAGGAGCAGCAAACATCATTTCCTCAGTCAAAAAAGAGATAAAGGAATCCGATGATCCCGTGGCCAAAACAAAAGAAAAAATCGAAGAATACGAAGAGAAATTCAACAACCCGTACAGAGCAGCTGAAATGGGTTATGTAGATGATGTTATAGAACCGGCAACTGCAAGGAAGAGGGTAATAAGTGCATTTGATATGCTTGCTACCAAGAAGAGTTCTCTGCCTTCCAAGAAGCACGGCAACATTCCACTGTAAACGGAGGTGTACTGAATGAGTTTAATGGAAATTTTTGCAGACCCCTCCAAGATAGATTCCCTGTCTTTTGGAGAAAAGATGGTGGGAAGCGGTGTTACCATGATGATGGGAATGGGTATAACTTTTACTATACTTATACTTCTTTGGGGATGCATAGCTGTTATGGGCCTGTTAATGAAAAAAGTTTTAAGAAAGCCAGCAGAAGCCGTAAAAGAACCGGCACCGGCAAAGAAACAGACCGCTCCGCTCCCGGTGGTATCCGCATCTTCCGGGGACATGCCTCAGAATGAGCTTATCGCGGTGATCGCGGCGGCCGTTTCCGCAGCTGAAGGAAAAGCTTTAGAAGACGGACTGGTTATAAGGAAGATACAAAGGATGGCCGGGCCTTCCACTCCCTGGCACAAAGCCGGACAAATGGAGTGTATAGACAGCAGAAGAGTGTAAAGTGTGATATAAATCGAAGAAATCTTATATATTGCGAAAAGGAGAAAGAATTAATGAAACAGTATAACATCAAAGTGAACGGAGTATCATACACAGTAGAAGTTGAAGAGACAGGAAGCGCAGCTCCGGCACCTGCGGCAGCTCCGGCGGCAGCACCGGCACCTGCAGCAGCACCCGCACCTGCGGCAGCACCGGCACCTGCGCCTGCAGCAGCACCCAAACCTGCGGCAGCAGCACCTTCAGCCGGGGCACATACAGTTGAATCACCCATGCCCGGAACAGTTCTGGATGTGAAAGTCGCTCCCGGAGATCAGGTGAGCGAAGGCGATGTGATCTTAGTACTCGAAGCAATGAAAATGGAAAACGAAATAATGGCACCTGCAGCGGGAACAGTTGATACTGTACCGGTAGCAAAGGGAGCATCAGTTAATGCAGGAGATGTTCTTGCAACACTGAAATAAAAAGTTTTCAATAAGGGCGCCGGTTTACGGCGCTCTGGTTTTTTAAAAAAACGGAAAGTATTCCGGCATATTCAATATCTACTGCACAAAGCAGAGTGAAGGAGGAATATCCATGCTACTGGCATTTGATGTAGGAAACACCAATATAGTCCTTGGTGTATTCAAAGATGGTGAACTCATCCAGAACTGGCGACTTGAAAGTGACAACAACAAGAGCGCCGATGAGTACGGAATGATTATCAACCAGCTTTTTTCATACGAAAATCTGGACATAAAAGATGTGGAAGATGTTATCGTATCCACTGTAGTACCATCAGTACTTTTCACCATACAGCATCTGGCTGTAAAGTATTTCAGAAAAAGGGCCATTGTCATAGAACCCGGAGTCAAAACCGGATTGATAATCAAATATGACAATCCCAAACAGGTGGGTGCCGACAGGATCGTGAATGCAGTGGCAGCATTCGCAAAATACGGCGGCCCCCTTGTCATAATCGATTTCGGTACCGCCACCACATTTTGTGCGGTAAGCGAAAAATCCGAATATCTGGGTGGCAGCATAGCCCCCGGACTGAAAATATCATCGGAAGCTCTTTTTGAAAAAACAGCAAAACTTCCCAAGGTGGAACTGGAAGAGCCGGGACATGTGGTTTGTCGAAATACGATACAGTCCATGCAGGCGGGTCTGGTTTACGGGCATATGGGAATGGTGGATTATATAGTAAGAAAGATGAAAAGCGAGCTGCAGGAACTCACCGAAAGCGGGAAAGAACCCATTGTCATAGCCACGGGAGGATTTGCGGATCTAATTAATGATGGCATAGACTGCATAGATCATGTAGACAAACTTCTGACCCTTGAGGGACTTTCAATAATATATGAAAAGAACAAGAAAGCACAGAAAATCAAACGAAACGATGAGTGCCGTCAGGAAAGCCCGGAAAATCAAA
>JAAYYX010000138.1 GCA_012515135.1 Clostridiales bacterium
GGTACAACACCTATCCCCACATCAAAACCTATTTTCTTTTCTTCCAGATACTGCATGGCACCATCACATGCAGCAAGACCGAAGGCACTGCCTCCCGAAAGCATAACACAGTGTATCTGCTTCACCGTATTTACCGGTTTGAGCAGCTCCGTCTCCCTGGATGCGGGAGCCCCGCCTCTGACATCGACCCCGGCAAAAGCCCCGGCCTCGCATATGATGGCAGTGCATCCGGTTCCGCCCTTAAGGGACTGTGCATTCCCGACTTTTATGCCCTTTATGTCTGTTATTTTTATTTCTTTCATGGTTTCATTCTCTTTCTTATCATAACACCATCCGGACAGCGATTATAATGGCGATAACGACTCCTGTGACGGCTTCTCCTCCAAGAACTCCTGCGGCTATGACCTGTCCCATTCCTCTTTTTGACCATTCCGGTGCTGCTCTGTCAAGGATGAACCTAAGAGCCCCTCCCACAAAAGCAGTAGCAGATAAATAAAATGGTAGATAAACTCCAAGCCCCAAAGTCATTACCGGAAAATCAAGGCAGTAAAGCACCACTGCTATAGCCATGCCTATAAGGAATGCGGTCATATGGGATATCCCGCCTACCATTGCCGATACGGCAGCCGCCTGGGCCGCAGGAAAAACTTCGCTGCCGAACACTTCTCCTCCATATGCCTTAACGATTGCCAGAAGTACGATAACTGCCACAAATGCTCCTGTCAGAGAACCTATACATTCAGCATACCATTGGGCTTTTGGATCCGATTTCAAGATATATCCGGCTTTGAGATCATTCATTATATCCCCCACCAGACCGCATGCCACCGCCACTACTGCGGCTACAAAAAATGCTGCTATCTCGTTTATTCCCCCAAGATCGCCCACTGATGAAGCGGCTTTTGCAACGATAAGAACGATTATCCCGAATATTTCCATGGGATTTATGCCGGACTGTCCCACACACTGAGCTGACATGGCAGTGGCCACCCAAACTCCCAGTATGGTTATCACCGATGCTATTATGCCCATATCCGCTATTGCTGTAAACAGAAAAGCAAGGATCACCATGGCGATCGGAGCCCATCTCATTTTTACTATTGAATCGCCCAAAGTGTCTTTTTTGAACATGGCTCCGAATATCTCTTTTGATTTAGGCAATATTCCTTTTACTATTATGCCGATACCTGTTCCCACCATAAGACCTATCCCCAGGGAAGATTTTATGGCTGCTGCCGTTTCCATATCCCACCATCCGAAACTCTGTCCTCCGATGAGGATACCGAAATCTCCTATCAAAGCTCCCAGGAACCATACCCCTATGAAAACAGGTCCTATGATGTATCCCACGGAAATGAGCATGGGCGAAAGCCAGATCGCTCCGAATGAACCAAATGTCAACATTTTCTGGCTCATGTTCACCGGCAGCATGGCCGGGATCACCAAAAACCAGTCTCTGAGAGCCGTAAATACTGCTGCCGCTCCCAGCGAGCCAAAAAGCACCCCTGCTTTTTTTCCTCCCCGGTCTCCTGTGATAAGGGCTTCTGCTGCTGCCTGGCCCATGGGATAAGGCAAATCCTTTGTAACTATAAAATACTTTCTTATTAACGCTGTGAATATCAGGCCAAGCACGACACCTCCCAGTGTGATCACTATGAGGATGACCGCATTGATATCTTCTTCCGGGTCAAGCATCCATATGCCGGGCAGTGTAAAAGCAAGTCCTCCGGCCACCATGGCTCCTGCTGACATCGCTGTATGGGTCACATTTATCTCATTGATATTGGTGCCCCCCAATGCTTTTAAAGCAAACATTGAAAGCAGTGCAACAAACATGATCGGCCACGGCAGAGAGCTGATCTTCAAGGCAACGAACATGGAACTCATTGTCAGTATTATGGCTCCGATGACTCCTATTACCATCCCTCTTGCCGTGAATTGCTCTTTGAATGAGCCGGCATGTTTAACTCCGTTCTGATCTTTTGACATTCTCCCTCCTTGTGCAAAACGCACCCCCGGCATCAGGGTCCGGGGTCTTTAACAATTAATATTTTTTGTTTTCAATGCTGAAAAATGATGTACATTTCTCTGCTTTGGTACTGAGCCATTATACAAAAAAAACCGCATATTTGCAATAAAACAGGTAAATAAAAAGCGGCCGTGAACAAACCCAGCCGCTGTGTTTTCTATTCCGGCTTGCCGTCAGACCGTCAATTCACGCCCTAGTTTCCTAAGGTGGGTGCTCTCGTCCGTGCTTCTGTCTTCCCCTCTTGGGAGGCCTGACATAGGCACCGGATATACGGGCTCCCTGCGTTATAATGTAGGTTGAATTATACAGTCTTAACGTACAACCCAGAAATCATTATCTTTTATTTAAATAGATTATAACATACTTTTTTTATTGTTCCAAGTCAATGCTGCAGTTATGATAAACTTTTTGAACGTCATCGTTGTTTTCAAGCACTTCGATCATTTTTTTGAGTTTTCCCAAGTCCTCTTCCGGCGGCGTGGCCTCTGTAGAAGGAAGATATTCGATATCGGCTTCAACAAATTCATATCCCGCCTCCTGCAATGCCTGTTTTACCTTGGGAAAATCATCCGGATCCGTAATTATCTCGAACCTGTCTTCATGGGTCTTCATGTCTTCCATGCCGGCCTCCAGGGCCGTTTCCATTATCATATCTTCGTCGGTATCCCGGGTTTTTTCGATTATTATGAGACCATGTCTTGAAAACATATATGAAACACACCCCGGTGTTCCCAAATTGCCCCCGTATTTGTCAAAAGCACTTTTTACAAAAGATGTGGTTCTGTTCTTGTTGTCTGTAAGGACATCTACTATAACGGCCACCCCCGAAGCTCCATATCCTTCAAAGCTTCCTGTCTCATAGCTGACACCCTCAAGCTCTCCTGTGCCCCTTTTGACAGCTTTGTTTATATTGTCATTTGGCATGTTGATGGACCTGGCCATATCTATTGCATGTTTCAGGGCAAAATTATATTCGGGATCTCCTCCGTTCTTTGCCGCCACCGTTATGGCTCTCGAATATTTGGTGAAAATCGCCGATCTTTTTGAGTCCTGTGCGGCTTTTCTGCCGGCTATGGTTCCGTGTCTTCCCATAAAGACGCCTCCTAACTTTATGTTTTACCGGAATATTATACAATGATATTTCATTATGTTCAACATCCCTCTTTTTTTTGCAGGTTCTTGTAGGCCGTAGCCATCATAAGTTTTATCCTGTTAAGCTGATTTACATCGCTGGCTCCGGGATCATAATCTATTGCCGCGATATTGGCATAAGGATTTCTTTTTCTAAGGGCTTTCATCATTCCTTTGCCCGTAACATGATTGGGCAGGCAGGCAAAGGGCTGAAGACATACGATATTTTCGACTCCGCTGTCGATGAGATCCACCATCTCTCCCGTAAGGAGCCATCCTTCTCCGCACTGGTTCCCCAGGGAAATTATTTCCCGGGCTTTTCCGGCTATCTCTTCTATATGCAGCGGTTCTTCAAATCGTTTGCTTTCCGCAAGGGCTTTTCGCGCAGGTTTCCTTATTGATTCAATGAAGCTTATAGCTGCCTTGTTGACCATCATCTGTTTATATGAGCCGGAAAGCTGTTCATAATTGAACTGCTTGCTGTACATACCGTAAAGGAAAAAGTCTATCAGATCAAGGACCACCGCTTCTCCGCCTTCCTTTTCTATTACACCGACTATATCATTGTTGGCAGTGGGATGGTATTTCACCAGTATCTCTCCCACAATGCCGACTTTCGGTTTTTTCAGATCTTCTTTTA
>JAAYYX010000139.1 GCA_012515135.1 Clostridiales bacterium
CCTTTATAGTCTTTCAGAACTATGTTATGGACTATATCCATGCTTCCCACAAGACCCATGCCCAGTCTGTCTTCAGGTATGAATCCCATACGGATACCCAGATTTATTATATCTCCGGGAGTTTTGCCCACTATGTTTTCTCCTTGGAAAAATATACGCCCTTTACTTGTTTTCACCAGTCCGGCGATACACTCGCAAAGTTCTTTCTGGCCGCTTTTTGCCACACCGGCAACACCAAGTATCTCTCCGCCCTTAAGTTCGAAGCTTATGTTTTCAAGAGCATTTTTGCCGTCCTTGTCCCTGACCTCAACTCCGTCCATTGTAAGCAGTTCCCCCGCCTCCTGTCCTTTTTCTTTTTTTATGGCCAGATCGACTTTTTTGCCTACCATCATCTCTATAAGTGTCCCCACATTCACATCGGCCGTATCAACAGTGGCCACAGATCTGCCTTTTCTGAGGACAGTCACCCGGTCACTTATTTCCATTACTTCGTTCAGCTTGTGGGTTATTATAACAACAGCGCATCCCTGGTCCCTCATATTCCTTATTATACGAAAGAGCTTTTCGATTTCCTGGGGAGTAAGTACCGCTGTAGGTTCATCCAGTATAAGTATATGTGCTCCACGGTAGAGCACCTTTATTATTTCAAGTGTCTGTTTTTCTCCCACGGACATACGGTATACTTTTTTGTCCGGATCTATATCAAGACCGTACATGTCGGAGAGATCTCTTATTTCTTTGGAAAGATCCTTGTCTCTGCTGCCCTTTTTTGCCTTCTGTCCCATTACCACATTTTCTTTTGCAGTAAGGATATCCACCAATTTAAAATGCTGGTGGATCATTCCGATCCCCAGCCCTATGGAATCCCTGGGAGATGTAAAAGTAACCTTTTGATCTTCCACAAAGATAGAACCGCTGTCGGGGATATATATCCCCGACAGCATATTCATCAATGTTGATTTCCCGGCTCCGTTTTCGCCCAGAAGGGCATGCACTTCGCCTTTTCTTACAGTTAGATCCACATCTTCATTGGCTTTCAGTGCTCCAAAGGATTTGGTGATCTTCTCCATTTGAATTGCAATATTCTGCACTGTCAGTCCTCCGAATCCTTATTCATATTCTGATGAAGTAACGCCTTTCACAAGAGGAAGCTCGTCAAGCCATATTTCTTCTCTTGTCAGTGTCTGCCCTTCTTTGCACCAGTATTCTCCGTTTGTAAACTGTATTTCACCCGAAAGAGGAGCAAAATCACCTGCAACTATTTCTGCTTTTACTTCTTCAACTTTTGCCTTTATATCGTCTGAAACGAAATCAGCCAGAGGAGCCAGGTCAACGAATCCGTCAGCCATGTTTCCATAGTACTGGCTCGGCTTGAATTTTCCGTCCATTATGTCCTGTACTACCTGGATATAATATGCATCATAGTGCCAGATAGGAGCTGTCATGAATGTTTCGGGATAATCTTTGCCTATATCTAGATTGTATCCTATGGAATGAGCTTCTGCATCTCTTGCAGCTTCTGTCGGGCCCACTGTATCGCAGTGCTGCTCAAGGACATCGCAACCCTGATCGAGAAGGGCTTCTGCTGCTTCTTTTTCTTTAGTCGGATCATACCATGTGTTGATATATACGACTTTTACTTCTGCATCGGGATTTACCGACTGAACTCCCAGGGCAAATGCATTTATTCCGATGTTCACTTCTGTGTAGGGGAATGCTGCAACATATCCCACTTTGTTTGTTTCTGTGGTCATGCCCGCAACTATACCTGCCAGATATCTGGGTTCTTCCATGGCCCCAAAGAAATTGTCAAAATTGGTGTCATTGGATTTGTTGCCTGAGAAATGGAGGAAATACTGATCCGGATATTCATTGGCCAGCTCTTCCATGCCGTCCATGAAACCGAAGCTTCCGGCTATTATCACCTGACATCCCTGATCCAGCAGATTCTTGCCTGCTGTTATGACTGCATCTTTGTCTTCATCAACTTCTTCAACGGTCATAGTCTCAACTGCACCGTCAAAATGTTTTTCCATGGCTGCTCTTCCCTCATCCTGAGCCTGAGTGAATCCGCCGTCTTGTGCCGTGCCGAGATAGAGGAAGCCCACCTTCAGTGTTTCACTTTCCTCTTCGCTTTCACCGCAGCCCACAAGACCGAATGACAGAGTCAGCACCATTATTAGCGCTACCGCAACTGCAAATATTTTTTTCATTTTTCTCCTTCTCCTCCTAAAAATAAAAAGCAAAAACTCTTTC
>JAAYYX010000140.1 GCA_012515135.1 Clostridiales bacterium
TGACCGTACGCCGCCACCTGCCTGTAAATGGGCTTTCTCAGATCAAGATTCCTTATTATTGATTTGGGGCGAAGGTCGAAATGCTTGACTACTATGTCCGCCAGCTTTTCATCGGGCAGCCTGCCGGTGCCGAAAGTATCGACCATGACAGAAACCGGTTCCGCCACTCCGATGGCATATGCCAGCTGTATCTCGCATTTATTCGCAAGTCCTGCCGCAACCATGTTCTTTGCCACATATCTGGCCGCATATGTGGCAGACCTGTCCACTTTCGTGGGATCCTTGCCGCTGAAGCAGCCTCCCCCATGATGCCCGTACCCTCCGTAGGTGTCCACGATTATCTTTCTGCCCGTAAGGCCGGAATCTCCGTGGGGTCCTCCTATTACGAATCTGCCGGTGGGGTTGACCAGGATCTTTGTGTCTTTGTCCATGAGTTTTTTGGGTATCACGGGTTTTATCACAAATTCCACAAGGTCCTTCTTTATCGCCGAAAGTTTCACATCCGGATCATGCTGAGTGGATATGAGGACCGTATCTATCCTTTTTACTTTTTCCCCGTCATACTCCACAGTTACCTGGGTTTTGCCGTCGGGTCTCAGATATTTGATTTTACCGTTTTTTCTTACCTTTGCCAGCTGTCTTGCCAGCTTATGAGAAAGAGATATGGGCATAGGCATAAGTTCCTTTGTTTCATTGCATGCATAACCGAACATTATGCCCTGATCTCCGGCACCGCCCGGATCTACTCCCATGGCTATATCTCCCGACTGTTCATCTATGGATGTCATTACAGCACATGTGTCTCCGTCAAATCCGTATTCGCTCTTTGTATATCCTATATCACAAATGACCTGTCTTACTATCTTGGGTATGTCCACATAACATTTGGTGCTTATTTCTCCCATGACCATGGCATACCCCGTGTTGACACTTGTCTCTGCCGCCACTCTTCCCTTTGGATCGTTTGCCAGTATGGCATCCACTATGGCATCGGATATCTGGTCACATATCTTGTCCGGATGACCTTCGGTAACAGATTCTGATGTGAAAAGTTTTTTCATTTTGTCTTTTCCTCCTCCGGCAGTAAATACTGCCTGATCACTTATTTGTGATCCGCTTAAGTCAAGATCCCTTTTTAAGAAAACCTCTTCTTTGCAGAAGAGGCAGATAACTTGTTATCTTTCCCTCATCTTTCGGACCTTCCTGTGAATTCTGACCGGTCCGTAGGAATTAGCACCTTTGTCTGTCTGCAGCTTGTTTATAAGGCCTGCAGGCATCCAGGTTGCCGGGCTTCACAGGGCCTATTCCCTCAGCCTCTCTGAATAAGGATTTTGTAATTCATACGATGATAATTATATATGTTTTTATGACTCATTGCAAGCCTTGAAAGCTTTTTTGGCTGTTGCTTGTTTTTTCTTTTATATATTGTATACTCTTAATATGAATAAACCTGCACTTAGAATAATCGAGGGTGGACTCCCTCCTTTGTGGAAGGCTGAAAAAGAATTTGTTTCAGCCTATATCACAGATACCCGCCTGATGGGGGCCATGACAATGTATGTATGCTGGGATATTCCGGGCCGCAGCGAGGAAATGATGCTCCATCAGTTCTTCTATTTTGATGCGGAAGAATACGGTTTTGATACATACAAAAGTATTGCAGGCAATGACACCGAAAGTGTGGCGCGGACCGAGCAGGAACTTATGGGAGGACTCGGGGGCAGCAGGTCACATATCAGCAGCAGAGAAGCCTGTTCCCTGCTGGCGGAGTATGCGGATTTCAATAAAGAGCACGGCATAGAGCTTCCGGGAGATACAAAAGAATATATATTCATGCTGGAAAATGCTTTTTCGGATCCCCTGTCTGCGGAAGAAAAAAATGCTCTGCTAAACAAGACATGTACTCCCGTAAAGTCAGAATACCATCTCATCAACTACTTTCTTATGAGATGCCTGGGAAAAGATCACAAGGGTGCCGCATATCTTTGCGAAGGCTTTGATCCCTCATCGGTTTTCCCCGATGTACCCATGTGCACCATGTGCAGAAATGCCAGTGATCCCGCAGATCCTCCCCATGTCTCCCGGGACGATCCTGCCAAAGACTCTTCATCCCAGAGCGTTTTCATCTGTCAGTCACTGGTGGAATATGACAAAAAATATTCGATTCTGGTCAGCCGCACGGAAGTGCATAATATGAAAGTAACAGACTGCAGACTGCAGTCCTCCATGCAGATCAGTGCGGCAGAAGCAGCCATGCTGCTTTCAAGATCGGAATTCATAACCGTATATGAAATAATGGCATCAGTAAAGGACATGGAAAAATATACATATGACCTGGCCGCCGGCACCATAGTCACCATACATGACAACGGCAAGCTAATGATGTCTTTTAACGAAAACAACGATCATGTGAACAAGCGCATCTTTCGTCTCAGCGAGGATGTATTCGGTCTTTATTATATAACCGACTTCGGGCAGTTCATTGTTTCTTCCCATTCTCTTAAGAACATAAGGAAGATGGAGGATGTCATATCTTCAGGGCCTTTGGCCGCACTGCTTCTGCCGGTGGCAAAATATGAATTCAAAGAACCCGTCCTTTATGAATTCATCCAAAGCGACTATGACAACTTCGAAGAATTTATGGAGGATCTTGAACCGGAAGAATAGGAGGTCATCATATGCAAAAAAGAACTTTCAAAAAAACCGGTGAAAAAATATCGCTTCTGGGCATGGGCGTCATGCGTCTTCCCGAAACAGCAGACGGCCTGATCGATGAGGATCTGTCTGTTGATATGATCAGAAGGGCCATAGAGGGCGGTATCAATTATATGGATTGTGCCTACACATATCACGGGGGAGCCAGTGAAAAGGTCCTTGGTAAGGCCCTGAAAAACGGTTACAGAGAAAAGGTCTTCATCGCCGACAAGATACCTGCATGGCTGGCCAAAAACGAAGAAGATATCGAAAAGATGTTCGAAGAAAGTCTTGCCCGCCTTGATGTTGATTTCATAGATATGTATCTTATCCATAACATCACTGCCCCCATATGGAAAAAAGTCCAAAAGCTTAACGTGATCCCTTTTCTGGAACAAAAGCAGAGGGAGGGAAAGATCAGACATCTGGGTTTCTCTTTTCATGACAGTCTTTCTCTTTTCAGGGAGGTCGTAGACTTCCGCAGCTGGGATTTCTGCCAGATACAACTCAACTATATGGATGCAGATATCCAGGCCGGAGTAGCAGGCCTTCGTTATGCGGCTTCAAAAGGTCTTTCAGTTATTATAATGGAGCCTCTAAAGGGCGGTCGTCTCACGGATGCCGTTCCCTCATCCATAAAAAAAATATGGGACAGAGCCGAGACAAAAATATCCCCTGCCGAATGGTGCTTCCGCTGGGTGGCCGATTTCCCCCAGGTCACCACCATATTGAGCGGAATGAGCACAATGGATCAGCTGGAGGAGAATCTGGCAATAATCGAAAACTGTCTTCCCGAAAGTCTTACAAAAAATGAACTCTCCCTGATCGAAGAAGCAGCAGGCAAGTACAGAGAACTTATCAAATACCAGTGTACCGACTGCAAATACTGTATGCCCTGTCCGTTCAAAGTTGATATACCCCGCTGCCTTTCACTTTATAATGAATGGTTCCTTTACGATAAAAACCCAAAGACACTTATGGAGTATAAGAGCTGGATGGATAAAAGACAGAGGGCTTCAAACTGTACAGACTGTAAAGAGTGCGAAAGCAAATGTCCTCAGCAGCTTCATATAACAGAAGCCATGAAAAAGATAAAGCAGGAATTCGGCGAATAAAATATGATATGACTTTATGTTTTTGAATGTTTCAGAACCCGCTTTTCCCGGGAGACCCCGGCACCTTCATCAAAGGTACTAA
>JAAYYX010000017.1 GCA_012515135.1 Clostridiales bacterium
CGTTCTTCGTCCAGTATGGTATTTGTACCTTTTGGATCGGGAGTATATATAAGATTGCCGGTCTTAAGGAAATTATCTATCGTGGTAGCCATTTTGAGCCCGTCGGCCTGGGCATATATCTTTTCTTTTCCCAGTATTGAGCCGCCGGCGAATATGCCTGTCTCTCCCTGCATGAAACAGGGCTTGTCAAGGTGTTTCTGAAGAAGTCCGAAATCCTGTCCGTTTTTTCCTGTGGCCACATATACCGCATCAAAATCTTTGAGTTCTTCGAGGGATATTATTTCGGTTTCAAGGTTTATTTCACAGGAAAGGTGTCTGAATTGAAGATCGAATTCTTTCCTGAAAATATCAGGGTCTATTATATCCCACAATTCTCCTCCGACCCGATCGCTTTTTTCGAAGACCAAGACATCATATCGTTTTGTGGAAAGTCTCAGTGCACAGCTCATACCGCTTATACCGGCGCCTATTATGGCTATTTTTTGCTTTCGTTTGGGGAGATTATAATCAGTGGGCTCTTTTATATCGGCATTTTCTATAACAGCATGTTCCAGAAGGTTGAGCTCAATTGGGTTATTTGTTATGGGACAAACATTCTTGCATGGTGCATGACACAATGAGGCTGCTATTTCCGGAAACCCTACGGCATTCTTGTATAGTTTATAAGCAGCATTAAAACGTGCTGCTTTGATTTTTTCGATGAAATCGATAATGTCTAGATGAAAGGGACATTCAGCAGTACAAAAAGGTGGTTCTTTTTGAATGCATTTTTTGAAATTCGGCAGATATTTTTCCATGTCTTCCTTTTTATAAAACTTATTTACGGGTTTTTATTCCGGATAGAATTTGTGCGGCCCGAAATGCTCAGGCCGCACTTTTAGTTTAAACTATTTTGCTTGTTTTGTAAAACAACTGTGATTTAATCCACATCTACAGGATTGTTTTTGATATTTTCCATTTCCTCATAGAAGTCGGATCCCAGGAAGTATTTCTTTGGCGGATCTATCTTTTCGCCCTTTGCCAACTTCGCAAGTCCGGCTTTTACCTTTTCGGGTCTTGCAGGAAGCTCGTATATCCTTACACCGCAGGCATTGTTGATGGCATTTATTACTGCCATATGTCCTGCTGACTGGAATGCTTCGGAAGCTCCGGATGACCCGTAGGGGTTGGTGCTTCTGGGATTTTCAAGATGTATAAGGTTGAAATCATCAGGCACTTCTCCTATTGGAAGCAGTCCTGCACCCGCAACATTAGAATGTTTCTTGACATCGTCATAATCCTCTGTGAGTGCAAATCCCATGCAGTGGGAAAGTCCGCCGTAGGCCTGACCGTCAACAGATGTCGGATTTCCTATTACTCCCACATCATCAACCGATGTGTAACCAAGGACCTTTGTCTTTCCTGTGGCCACATCCACTTCAACTTCAGCCAGGAACAAAGCATATGTGTATGCCGGCGTCGGGTTTCCTACTCCTGTGTTTGGATCTATACCGCAAAGGTTGGGATCGGTAACGTTTTCATACTGAGCTTCGTAACGGAGAGGCAGTCCTTCTGCCACCATTTCATCATATGTCCTGTATGTGCCGTCGGGCTTTTTCATGGCATTTATCATTTTGTCAGCAACCAGCTGGGATGTCTTGCTGTTCATATAATGCTGTCTTGAAGAAGCTGATGCACCGGAGTCAACTCCGTTCTTGCTGTCATTCTGTCTCAGGATTATATCTTCTTTTTTGACGCCGAGAGGTTTGAGGGCCTGGAGGGTACACTGCAGAGAACCGGAGTCTCCGCCCTGTCCCTGATCCTGCCATGTGTCATATTTTATGAACTTGCCGTCAGGAGCGATCTCTATGGCCAGTGTGCACTGGTCTTCATTACCTTCGGTAACATTGTATCCGCCCCACGCGATACCTACACCTCTTCTCTTTTCGGGGGTATCTTCTTTCTTGGCTCTTTCTACAGCTTTCTCGTATATGGGTTTCATTGTTTCCATGATCTGTTCCATGGGATAGTCCACATAAGGATAAGAATTCAGGTTAAGGTCTCCTTCTCTGGCTATATTCCTCCACCTGATCTCGAAGGGATCCATTCCGATCTTTTCGGCCATCATATCCATCATTGCTTCTGAACATGTGTAAGCCTGAGGTGAACCGTATCCTCTGTAGGCAGTACCATATGCATGGTTTGTTGTTGCTACTCTGGAAAGACCCATTACATTTGGAACATTGTATGGGAAGTATGTGAATCTGGCTGTTCTCCAGGTCAGGTCATCTCCCAGCTCATCATATGCACCGTGATCAAGACCGAAGTCCCACTCAGCTGCCACGATCTTGCCGTCCTTGTCACAGGCCAGTCTGGAGTTGCTGAATGAAGGAGCTCTCTTACCTGAATATGCCATGAACTGATCGTAGGTCATGGAAAGAGCCACAGGCATATCATCACATGCCATGCATGCTATAGCTGCCAGGGAGTAAGTTGCACCGGCGATGCCCCATCCGAATGTGCCGCCTGTGGGATTTTCGATAACTCTTACTTTTTCGGCATCAAGGCCTGTTGCCTCTGCTATATCACCCACGTTCGCACCTATTGCCATGGCTTTACAGTGAACTGTCAGAAGACCGTCGTCTCCCCAGTAAGCCTGTACTGTATCGCCTTCGATGGGCATATGGGGCTCTCTCTGGGAATAGAAACTGCCTTCAACCACATATTCTGCTTCATCAATAAGTTTGGGTGTATCATAGGATGCACCTTTGAGTGTTGGCTGCAGGTTCCACATGTTTGGATGGTCGTCATGGATACGAACGGCATCGGGCATAACAGCTTCGAGATAGTTGAGATATTCGGGCAGCTGTTCGTATTCTATGGTTACTTTTTCTGCGGCAGCCTGTGCATGTTCTTTTGTGTCTGCCACGGCCAGAGCAACGCAGTC
>JAAYYX010000141.1 GCA_012515135.1 Clostridiales bacterium
CTGGCACGACAACAGTTTTCCGGCATATGAAATGTGAATAAGAAAGAAAGCTTTTTGACTATTTACTTTATTGTTAGATTATTCTAACATTTCTTTTGTGTTTTGTCAACATGACTTTGATAAGTCTGTTATCATAATGCTTTTTTGTGTCTTAAGCACAAAGGCCTATTCTGCCATCTTCTTATATTTACCGTATCTTTCCATTGAATCCTTTTCGGTCTTCCGGAACAATTCTTCTGCGATATCCGGGAACTCCTTTGCCAAAGAAGTGTATCTAACCTGATCCATAATGAATTCTCTGAACTTGCCGTTAGGCTCTTTACTGTCAAGTATAAATGGGTTCTTACCCTGTTCAGTGAGTTGCGGATCATATCTATAAAGCTGCCAGTATCCGCATTCAACTGCTTCCTTTGTGTTTTCCTGAGTTTTTCCCATGCCTTTTTTCAGACCATGGCTTATACACGGTGCATAGCATATTATAAGGGAAGGTCCCTTATATTTTTCGGCTTCGATAACAGCTTTCATGAACTGATTCTTGTCGGCGCCCATGCCCACTTGAGCCACATACACATATCCGTAGGTCATGGCCATCATACCCAGATCTTTTTTCTTGGTTCTTTTGCCGGATGCGGCAAACTTTGCCACAGCAGCAGTAGGTGTTGCTTTTGATGACTGTCCTCCTGTGTTTGAATATACTTCTGTATCGAATACCAGTATATTTATGTCTTCTCCCGAGGCCAGAACATGGTCTACTCCTCCATATCCTATATCGTATGACCAGCCGTCTCCGCCAAGAGCCCATACGGATCTTTTTACAAGAAAATCCTTTTTATTCATGACTTCATCCGCCAGTTTTCTGCAGTGGGGGCAGAGATCTTCACCTGAAAGAACCTCCGTCAGCCTGTCGCTTATCTTTCTGCTGGCGGCACCGTTTTCCATGTTATCGATCCATTCTCTGCATGCTTCTATGACATTTTCTTTGCTTGTGTGATCAACTATCGCCTTCAGATCGTCTCTGATATTTTCTCTTATCTGACGAACACCTATGGCCATACCCAGACCATATTCAGCGTTGTCCTCAAAAAGAGAATTCGCCCATGAAGGTCCTCTGCCGTTGGCATCCTTGCAATAGGGAGTCGAAGGTGCCGAAGCTCCCCAAATAGATGAACAGCCGGTGGCATTTCCGATCATCATCCTGTCTCCGAAAAGCTGTGTTACCACTTTTATGTAAGGTGTTTCACCACAGCCTGCACATGCACCGGAAAACTCCAGGTATGGCATGGCGAACTGGCTTCCCTTTACGGAGGTTTTTGACATGATTTCATCTTTCACCGGTATGCTCATGGCATGAGTCCAGTTTGCTGCTTCTTTTTCCTGACTTTCAATGGTCTCCATGGTCAACGCTTTGATTTTGGCAGGACATACGTCCTCGCAGTTTCCGCATCCGAGACAGTCAAGGGGGCTTACCTGTATCCTGTATTCGTATCCTTCCATTCCCTTTCCTATGGCCTTTTTCGTTTCAAAGCCGTCAGGTGCCTTTGCCTTCTCTTCTTCATCAAGAAGTACCGGTCTTATTGAAGCATGGGGGCAAACAAATGAACACTGGTTGCACTGTATACAGTTTTCAGGATGCCACTTTGGCACGTGGACTGCGACACCTCTTTTTTCGTAGGCTGCCGTTCCCGAAGGAAAGGTTCCGTCTGCTATATCTTCAAACACACTCACCGGCAGATCTTCTCCCTCCTGCCTGTTCATGGGTATAAGTATTTTCTCGATGAACTCAGGCATTTCCTCGGCCTTACCATCTGTATCGGTGGCATCTGCCCATGTCTTTGGAACTTTCACCTCATGAAGACTGCCTGTCCCTTCATCCACTGCATCCTGATTCATCTTTACTATCTTTTCGCCCTTGAGACCATAGGTGCTCTCTATGGATTCCTTTAGGTATCTGACCGCCTCATTTATCGGTATCACATTGGCCAGCTTAAAAAACGCAGCCTGCATCACCATGTTTATCCTGTTGCCCAGTCCTATTCTTTCGGCAATTTCCGTGGCATTTATCGTATAGAATTTTATGTCGTTTTCGGCTAAATACCTCTTCATTGAAGCGGGGATCTCTCTGTCCAGTTCTTCTTCGTTCCATATGCAATTGAGAACAAAAGTGCCTCCCTTTTTAAGTCCTTTCAGAACATTATACTGATGCACATAGGCCTGATTGTGACATGCGATAAAATCCGCTTCTGTTATTAGGTATGTTGATTTTATCCTGTTCTTTCCGAATCTCAGATGTGAAATGGTCACACCGCCGGATTTTTTGGAATCATAGGCGAAATATCCCTGAGCATACATATCTGTATCATCACCGATTATCTTGATGGCCTGCTTGTTGGCGCCCACCGTTCCGTCGGAGCCCAGTCCCCAGAACTTGCATCTTACAGTGTCTTCGTTCTCCGTTTTTATTTCAAGCGGAGCCAGAGAACTGTTGTTAAGATCATCATTGATGCCTATGGTAAACTGGTCTTTTGGCTGCTGCTTTTTCAGATTCTCAAAAACAGCCGCGATCTGTCCCGGCGTTGTATCTTTGGATCCAAGCCCATACCTGCCTCCGTAAACCTCCGGAGGATTTTTTTCGTTGTAGTACATGGTTTTTATGTCCATGTAAAGAGGATCTCCCAAAGCTCCCGGTTCTTTGGTTTTATCAAGAACCGCGATCTTTTTTACGGTCTTTGGCATTACTTCTTTTAGATATTCGGGAGCCCATGGTCTGTAAAGCCTTACCTTCACCAGCCCGACTTTTTCTCCCTTTGCCATCAGCGTTTCCACGGTCTGTTCTGCAGTTTCACATACGCTGCCCATTGCCATTATTATGTTTTCTGCGTCAGGTGCTCCTACATAGTCAAAGGGCCTGTACTCCCTGCCTGTCAGATCCGATATCTGCTTCATATAGTCCGCAACTGTTTCGGGAAGTTCATCATAGTATTTCTGGGATGCTTCTCTCTGCTGAAAAAATATATCCGGGTTCTGAGCTGTTCCCCTTATAACGGGGTGTTCGGGATTAAGTGCGTTATCTCTGAAATTTTGCACCGCATCCATATCGATCATGTTTGCAAAATCTTCATAATCAATAGTCTCTATCTTTTGCAGTTCATTTGATGTACGAAATCCATCAAAGAAATGAAGGAAGGGTACTTTCCCTTTTATTGCAGAAAGATGAGCTACGCCGGCCAGATCCATCACTTCCTGCACCGAAGAAGAACACAGAAGGGCAAATCCCGTCTGCCTGGTTGCCATTACATCGGACTGATCACCAAATATGCAAAGTGCATGGGTGGAAAGAGTCCTTGCTGATACATGGAAAACTCCCGGCAGAAGTTCTCCTGAAATTTTGTACATATTTGGTATCATCAGCAAAAGACCCTGTGAAGCTGTGTATGTGGTCGTCAAAGCTCCTGCTGCCAGAGATCCGTGAACAGCTCCTGCCGCTCCTGCCTCAGACTGCATTTCAACGACCTTCACTTCCTGTCCGAATATATTCTTTGCCCCGTGTGCCGCCATATCATCTACTACTTCCGCCATTGGCGAAGACGGTGTTATCGGGTATATCGCAGCAACATCCGTAAAAGCATATGAAACATACGCTGCTGCTGTATTACCATCCATTGTTTTCATTTTTTTGTTTGACATATTTTCCTCCTGTCCAGGCGGCTCCCCAGGGCTTTTTCCTTTCAGCGATTTCCTCTGATAAACAAAAAGAAGCCTTTGCCGCCACTATTAATAGCTATACTTTATCTTATACTTATGCCAGTGTCAATATTGTACTAAAAATAATACAATATACAATTCAGTACAACTTATGGCAGTATCTCTGTTCTTCTGATATACTGATTTCCTGAAAGTCTTAATAATAAAACGGTATGATGCAAATGTTGAAAAAAGCGGATATTATCTTGGCAACCATAATACTGATCGCCGGCATAACGGCTTCTCTTGTCATTGGCAGTTTTTCTCCGGCAAAGGGAGAAAAAGCTTTCGTTATTTCAGATGGACATGTTTTTGGAGTGTACAGCCTTTATGAAAACAGGACCGTTACCGTATTGTCAAACGGTCATGTGAACAAGATCCTTATAAGAGGCGGAGAAGCAAGAATGATAAGTTCAAACTGTTCCGGCAAAGACTGCATACATCAGGGCAGCATATCAAAGACATCCGAAAGCATAGTATGTCTGCCAAACAAGGTAATAGTAAAGATCGAAGGAAAAGACAAAAGTTATGATGAAATATCCAAATAAAAAAAATACAGCATACAGAATAACCTTCTGTGCCGGCATGGCTGCTCTGGCTCTTGTTTTTTCTTATATCGAGCTTCTTATCCCCTTTTTCGCCGCTGTCCCCGGGATCAAACTTGGTCTTGCTAATCTGGTCATCCTGACGGCTCTTTACAAACTTGGATTTACCGATGCTGTGATAATTGATGTCATCCGCGTTTTGGCGGCGGGTCTTCTTTTCAGCGGAATGTTCGGCACTCTCTATTCTCTGGCCGGCGCTTTGCTTAGTCTGCTTGTAATGTACGGTCTTATGCGGACAGGGAGATTTTCGGTCATTGGTGTTTCCATGGCAGGAGGTGTATTTCATAATTTGGGTCAGCTTATTATGGCAGCTCTTTTAGTATC
>JAAYYX010000142.1 GCA_012515135.1 Clostridiales bacterium
ATCTCCGGTAAGCATCTTCCTGGCGATCATGCATATCTCATAAAGCTTTTCCAGGGGTATTATCTCTGTATTTGCAGCTATCTGAAAAACACTGTCTGCTGAAGTGTATACGATGGGTCTTCCGCTCTTTTCGTGTTCCGGCCCCAGGTCTTCTATTATTATTGTTCCCGATGCGGCATAGTTCCCCAGAACTTCTGTGTCTATTGCTTTTTCGAAGTCCTCTATGAATGCCCTTGGAAAGCCCTTCGGGAAAGTTCTGAAGGGTTTTTCGGTATATATACCGGCTATTTCCCAATGTCCCGTTATGGTGTCTTTACCCTTGGATCTTTCTGCCATTCTGCAGAAAGACCCCTGAGGATCTTTTGCTGCCAGGGCTCCTGCCGCCGCTCCCTTTATATTACAAAAACCCAATCTTTTAATATTGGGGATATTTATGTCGGGATTTTTTTTTATTATATGTCCGAAGGTATCTGCTCCTTCATCGCCGAATTCCGCGGCATCGGGCATGGCGCCTATCCCCAGGCTGTCAAGTACTGTTATTATCACTCTTTTGATCATTTTTTCACCCTAAATAAGTTTCATAGGCATAAAGTTCGTATGATCTACTGTTACCATCCTATACTGCACTCCGTCTATTTCCCCTTCAAATCCATTATTGACTCCGTGCAGATGGCCGTATACTACTGTTTTCACTCTGTATCCGGCAAAAAGGTCCGTAAATCCGGATCTCTCGAACCTGTCATTGGTGGGAGGAAAATGTATGGCGCCGATCATATTTTTTGATCCTTTGGCTGTTGCTGACTGCAATGACATTTCCAGTCTCAGAAGTTCTCTCCGGTATATTTTTTCATCTTCTTTTGTGAAATCCTCCCCGCCGCCGGGACAGGTCCAGCCGCGGCTTCCGCATATGGCATGGTCTTCTGCTTCAAAATGGCTGTTCTGTAAAAAGTCTATGTTTTCATAAAGACCGTTCAGCTTGTTTATTCCAGACCACCACAGATCATGGTTTCCCTTTATCATTATTTTTCTTCCGGGAAGGGCTGCCAGAAAATCCAGATCCGGCAACGCATCGGTAAGCTTCATGGCCCATGAGATATCTCCCGCCACTATGACTGTATCCTTTTCACTTACTGTTGCTTTCCAGTTTTTCTGAAGTTTTTCGATATGTCCGCTCCATTTGTTACCGAAAACATCCATGGGTTTTTCTATGTTTTCAGAAAAAGACAAATGGGGGTCTGCTATAGCAAAAATGCTCATTTTATTTATTCCTCCTGGTCATCTTCGGATGACAGAAGGCTTATTGCTTCCGAATGGTCTGATCCGAGTATGGAAACGGTTTCCCGTTCTCCCAATCCCGATACATCCTTAAGCTTTCTGTTTATGGTCCTTGTCCTTGTGCCCACCAGCTTGTCCAGCTCCTGATTGGCCTGGTTGATCCTCTGTTGTGTGGCTTCAAGAACATCCTGGAATTTTCCGAATTCCGTTTTCACGGCTGCCAGTATATCCCATACTTCACCTGAATGCTTCTGTATGGCCAGGGTCTTGAATCCCATCTGAAGGCTGTTTAGCAGGGCTGCCATGGTTGTGGGTCCTGCGATGTTGACTTTATAAAGATTCTGAAGGGTCTCCACCATGCCCCTTCTTACAACTTCTGCATAAAGGCCTTCAAAGGGCAGGAACATTACTGCAAAATCCGTAGTTGCAGGAGGTTCTATATATTTTTCGCGTATATCTTTTGCTGACTTTTTTATGGCCGCTTCAAGGCTCTTTCCCGCTTCTTCTATGGCCTTGGCATCTCCGCTTTCGTAGGCATCCACAAGATAAGAATAGGCATCTGCGGGAAACTTGGAATCTATTGGTAAATATACGAAATCATCATTGTCTCCGGGAAGCTTGATGGCAAATTCAACTCTTTCGCTGCCGGAACTTTTTGTTCTGACATTTTCTTCATACTGTTCATTTGAGAGTATCTGTTCCAGGATGGCTCCCAATTGTATCTCACCCAGTATCCCCCTGGTTTTTACATTGGAGAGCACTTTTTTCAGATCTCCAACGCCTATGGCCAGATTCTGCATCTCTCCGAGACCCTTGTATACCTGTTCAAGCCTTTCGTTGACTATCTGGAATGATTTTGTTATACGGTCTTCAAGGGTTTTCTGCAGCTTTTCATCAACAGTATTCCTCATTTTTTCAAGCTGCCTGTTATTGTCTTCCTGCATGGAAGTTATTCGTCTTTCCATGGTGGCCCTTATGTTTTCCAGCTTCTGTTCATTCTGCATGGCCATATCGGAAAGCTGCCTGCTCATTTCAGACAGCCTTTTTTCTGCCGCCTCAGCTGCGGCGCTCTGGCTTCCCTTGGCCGATGACTGCTGCATCAGCATAACTATAGCCAGGATTATTATTAGTGCTGTTCCCACAATAAGAATATACTCCATTTTTTTCTCCCGTTATTGATTTTCGATTATTTCTCCCGTATGGATGTCCATTTATAATTATTGATCAGCCGAGCTTCTCATTGACAAAATCAAATATATCCTTTGCCGTATCCAGTTTGTGACCGGCGTACCCTTCATTTGATACGGGATATCTGGCAGTAATGCCGGCCCTTAGTTTTGCCAGATCATTGGCAAGTATATAATCCATTCGGTTCTTTTTGCACAGAGCCTTGGCGACCTGGAAAAGCTCTTCTTCCCCGACATTTTCCAGCAGCTTGCATCCTATAAGGAGAGCTCCCGGAAACCATTCCCTCAATTTTGCGATGATCTTCTGGGTCAACCCCAGTTTTACTGTAAGGTTTGCCTGATAGCTGCTTATCTTGGAAGAATCATCGATTTTACATACAGGGTCGAGCATTATGTCCAGTATCTCCTTTTCCGACTCTAAAGTATCTTTGACTCTGAATATCTCGGCTGCCATGTCTTCCATAAGAAATGAAAAATCCGCCTTGTAATCACCCACTGCCGCCGCATGTATGACTGCATCGAAATGCTCCTGCCTGCTCTTTGTTTCTATGGCACCTGACATATCTTCCGTGGTTTCTATCCTTATTACTGATATGTTGTTGTCTATGGGCAGTTTATCCGTCGATACGCTGTTGTTCAGTACAAGACATACCTTGTATCCGGCTTCAAAAAAAAGCTGTCCCAGGGACACGGAAAGGCTTCCCGTGGACATGTTGGTGATTTTCATGACTTCATCAATGGGTTCGTTGGTAGGGCCTCCGGTAATGAGTATATTTTTCATTCCATTTCTCCTTAATAAAATGTATTTGTCAGCATCCGCGGGGTCCATATTCCTCATCCGCGATATAATCTGCGAATACCAGATCAAGATCATGGATGGCCACCTGAGTGGCATTATTGTTTGTGTTCACTTTTTTCATTATGACGCTGCAGTCGCCAAAGGTGACTTTCGCCTCCCTTTTGGCCTTCTGCATAAATGCGGTCTGAAGTTGTATCTGGGAATCACAAAGAGAGTTGAAAAGGGAAAGTGCCCTTTCGAATCTTTCTGATACATCCTTTGAGGCTTCATCGCATTCATCTATCTTCACAGTTTTTACATCAATTCTCAAGGCTTCCGCCTTGCATCTTTTTAGCCTGTTTATGTTCCCCTCATAATCTTTTTTTTTGAATACAGCAGTAGCCGAAGACTCTGCTTTTATTTTTGCTGTTATTTCTTTGTATTCTTCGATTATCTCAAAGTAGAATTCATTGATCCTGTCAATAAGCTTTTGTTTTTCTGTCATATTGTTTCCTCCCCTGTCAATTATATTGATTTAGTACATATCTGTAAAGTTTTTCGTCTTCATCGCCAAAAGTAACGAATATAACTTCCATATCGTTATCCTTCAGGAACTCCCTTACTGTTTCAACGGCGATCTTTGCTGCCTGATCCTTGGGATATCCGTATATGCCCGTTGATATGGCGGGGAAAGCCATGGAAGAAATATTATTTTCTTTAGCCAGTTTCAGGCTGTTCCTGTAGGCGTTACGGAGAAGTTCCGCTTCGCCTTTATCCCCTCCGTGCCATACGGGGCCCACCGTGTGGATCACATGGGATGCCGGAAGATCATAACCCTTTGTGATCTTTGCTTCTCCGGTCCCGCATCCGTTAAGAGTCCTGCATTCTTTAAGAAGATCCGGACCTGCGACCCTGTGTATGGCCCCGTCCACACCGCCTCCTCCAAGAAGCGTCCTGTTTGCTGCATTCACAATGGCATCCACGATAACAGTAGTTATATCCGCCTGTATTACACGGATGCTCATTTTGTTTGTATCATCAAGTGTCTTTTTATCTATTGTATTTTCGTCCATTGTATTTTCATCCATTATATCCACTTCCTTCGATTATATCCTTTATCACTTCTCCCGCCATTATAAGGCCCGCCGCCCCCGGTACATTAGGCATGCTTCCCGGCGGATCCGCCTTTATGGGCTGTTCCTGTGAATATACCGTTTTCATATGTCTGATGCCCCTTTTGCCCAGTTCTTTCCTCATT
Source organism: Clostridiales bacterium (assembly GCA_012515135.1). Taxonomy (GTDB): domain Bacteria; phylum Bacillota; class Clostridia; order Peptostreptococcales; family Anaerovoracaceae; genus UBA1422. The sequence continues at coordinate 4,499 of JAAYYX010000142.1, forward strand.
ATCCTGGCAAGGGGACATACTGAAGTCTTGGAGATATCAGCTATTCGGAAGGCGGAAGCGTCCTTTTTGTTTCCTGTACCCATGGCTGATATGATGGGGATGCCCTCATCCTTTGCCCTTACGGCCAGCTCTATTTTTGCCGTAACTGTGTCCATGGCATCCACTATATAATCATATCCTGCAATATCAAAGTCATTGGCATTCTCGGGCATATAAAAAATTTTGCGGGCCTTCACTTCTATTCCCGGATCTATATCTTTTATGCGGGATCTCATTGTTTCTGCCTTATCAAGGCCCAAAGTGCTTCTTAAGGCTATTATTTGTCTGTTAAGGTTTGATTCCTCTATCCGGTCCCTGTCTATCAGGTCGATGGATCCTATCCCGGCTCTTGCCAGAGCCTCTGCCGCGTAGCCTCCCACTCCCCCGACACCGAAAACGGCCACCTTCGCCCTCTTGAGAGCTGCTGTGGCTTCGGCGCCCGTTATGGTTTCCGTTCTTTTATGCATTCTGCTCATGATTTTGTGATTCCCGTTCACTTCATGTATTTGCCGACTACCCGGTAAACCGTTTCTGTGTCATATCCCAGATAGGCAAGTTTTCTTCCCAGTTTTGCGGGGAAATTATCTTCCTTTGCTGATGCTGCCGCCAGTTTTTCTGCCTGACGGAGGGCTCTTTTTATTTCCTCTTCTGAAAGATCTACTCCGTTTTCTTCTTCATAGCTTCTTGATGCTTCTTCTATCTCTTCTCCGGAAATGCCAAGTCTTGCCAGATTTGCAGCGATTTTTTTCTTTCCCCATCCCTTTGCAAAAGAATACCGTAAATATTCGCCGCAGTATCTTTGATCATCAAGGTAACAGGAATTTTCCAGATAAGATATGCACTGCCCTATATCATCTTTTGAGAATCCCTTCTCTGCCAGATGGTCTTTCATCTCTTTTTTTGTCCGGTTTCTTCTTTCGAGGAACCTGAGGGCGGCATCATTAATATCCATAACTGTCTCCTGCAGTGGCTATTATGCAGTTTTCTCCCATGGCGGTCTTGAGCTGGCAGATAGCTTCGATGCCTGTACAATGCACCGGCATAATATTGTCGACCTTTTCCTTCATGACCTGTTTTATCACTTTTTTTCTCATATCGGCAGAAGCACTGTAAAGATGCATTCCCGCCGCCAGAAGAGTTATTTTTTCTTTTGGGAACAGTTCCTTTGCATATTTTATGACAGGAATAACTCCTTTATGACTGCATCCGGAAAATATGAAAAGGTCTTCTTCCCTTATGGCCAGGAATTGTTCATGGGTCATATTATCTTTTACATAGGTGCCATCTTGACATTTTATATAAAAATCCTCAGTCATGTCCATGCCTTTGTAATCGGGTATGGTGCCTGAAATGCATACATTGTCGGTCAGCCATGTGGGCCCGTCAGTGAGCACCAGTCTGTCTTTTACTTTTTTCTTTTCGTCATCGGTCCAAAGGATACCGCAGGGTTCCCTGTCTATCTGGCCGTTTTCATCTGTCCCGTAAGAGTCGGGGAAAGCATCTTTATGTATGAAAACGGGGGCTTTTTTGTTTATTTTACAAAATTCCGGGACACCTCCCGCATGGTCATAGTGTCCATGGCTTATAACGGCAAGATCCACGCTTTTTAGATCCACGGACATCTTCTTTGCATTTTGGGAAAAAACCTCTTTTGTGGCTCCCGTATCAAAAAGTATGTTATACCCATAGGTTTCTATGTAAATGGAAAGCCCGTGTTCTGCCAGAAATCCGGGATTATCTGTCTTGTTTTCAGAAAGAAATTTTATTTTCATATTTTATTCAACTCCTTTTTGCCGGCCATCCCTACACCTATGACACCTATTATAATAAGGGCGGTGCAGATTATGTGATAAGCATGCAGAGGTTCTCCCAGGACCACCACTCCTGCCACAAATGAAATTGCCGTTGAAACATTGCCGAATATTGACGCATTGACCGAGGGCATATTGGCTTGCATGAATGCCATGAGCTGAGCCGAAAACAATATACAGAATATGCCCAGATAAGCAGTTGCTATTATGAATTCCGTATGGGCAAAGGGTTCAAAATACTGATCAAGAGTCCCTTGGGCAATGCCCCATATCAAAGTTGCCATGTTGAAAGTCACGAATCCTTCAAATGCAGTTACAACTGTTATTTCAAAGGGTGTATATGAAGCCCTTACCGCACGCATCAGCACATTGTTGATGGCCATAGAAAGACTGGAAAGCAAAAGTATCGTTATACCTATCCAGTTATATGAAACATCCGCAGCGCCTATAAGCATCATTGCGATCAGAGCTGCCACCGAAATAAACATGAATATCGTCTGGCCGATACTGGAATGCTCTTTAAGGAATATCCCTGCTATTATCTTTACCATTATAGGTACTATGGCAAAAATTATAGCACTTACTATTGATGTGGCATATATAAGACCTATGGTCTGAAGTATCATGAACCCCACATAAAAAGCACCGGTAAGAAAAAGCATTCCCAGAGGTTTTCCTTTGATATCTATTTTCCATATATGAAGCAGCATTACAATTATAACTGCCAGGAATGCGAAATTATATCTGTGAGTCAGTATCTGCAATGTGCTTGCCAAAGGCACACAGGTCTTTACACCAAGAAAAGAAAACCCTACAAGTACCGAAAAAACGGCTCCCGCAAAATATGCTCTCACTTTATTGTCTTTTTCCATATTTCTTCCTTTTCTGCTGATGCACAAACACATTTCACGTCTTTTCTGATATCTATCTCAGTAAAATATGCTTTTTTGCCGTATGCTTCTGTCTTTTTTGCCGGTTTACCGGCTTCTATAGTATCAATTATTTTGATACCCTCCGCCAGGCCTTTTCCCAGGTATTTCAAGAAGGCTTCTTTTCTTACCCAAAGATCCATGAACCCTTCCGGACCATTTTGCCTTACATATTCCGCCTCGTGGGGCATAAAATAGCGATCTGCTATGTTTTCGTACCTGGCTTTCCTCATGACCTGTATGTCCAGTCCCACCGGCTGATTTCCCATTATGCATGCCCAGATGTCTTTTGTATGACTGACGCTGAATTCATAGGGCAGATCCTTAAAACATGGCTTTCCACCGCTATTCCTGACTATTTTTTGCGAGTGTTCTTTCTTGATCGCAACACTGTCTTTGGTATAAAAGGCTTCCTTTTCAGTCACCGAAACGGCCTTTTCTTTGATATATAAGTACAGAGATTTTCTGACCAGTTCATCTGTTTGATGCTCCGGATGTTTTTTGCCTTTGTATCCCTCAAAAATATATATAATCATGGAATCATTATATCATAAAAATGCCCGGGCTTTAAGACCGGACATTTTTTGTTTCTCTATTTTTTTACTATTTTGACTGTTTTTTTCTGACCTTTGTTTTTGAAAATCTTTTTGTATGATTTTAGTTTTGTTTTGGGGACTCTGATTTTTGCATATTTATGTATACCCTTCAGAGCCTTCTTTCCGACTTTTTTGATATTTTTGCCATTTACAGTTATGCTTTTTAGTCTGCTGCATCCGTAAAACGAATAGGATCCAATGCTTTTTATACTGCTTCCAACAGTTATTTTGGAGAGTTTACTGCATTTTTTGAATGTATTTTTGCCTATGGATGTGATGTAGTATTTCTTACCGTTCACCCTTGCATAAGTCGCTATTTTTGCATATTTTATTTTTTTGCTTTTTACTCCCGTTACCGAAAGGGTATTTCCCGACATTACCTTGTATATCAGTATTCCGTCTGTCAACTTCGTGCCCACCGCCGGATAGGTTATATCCTCTATTTTTATCCTGTATGTGCCGTTTTCATTACCTGCCTGGGCCGCATCAATATAATAAGTGCCCGTTTCGGTAAGCGGAACTACGATCTCTGCC
>JAAYYX010000143.1 GCA_012515135.1 Clostridiales bacterium
AGGATATGTCTTTATTGCAGGATATTTCAATAAGTGTTCAGCAAGTGGCAGAAGCCATCAGTATTGCCGTTGGAGTAGAGGTGGAGATAGTTGATTCATCTCTTACTATTATTGGAGGCACAGGGCTTTACTCTGATATGATAGGACAGAAAGAGGAAGCCGGCAAGCTGGACGGAAACTTTCTTTATGCAAGAGTCCTTAGGAACGGCGTCACACAGTATGTGGAAGATACCAGAAGCGACCGGTTTTATGATGAACAGAAAGACAGAGCAAAAACAGTCGGCGAACTGGCGGAGATATGCACTCCCATAAAAAGGAATGATGAAATCATAGGGATAATAGGCCTCGTTGCTTTTAATGAAGAGCAACGGGGAATTTTATTGGATAAAGACAGAAGCATGGTCACCTTCGTTGAAAAAATGGCAGACCTTCTGGCAGCCAAGGCAGCACAGCAGGAAGATCTTCAGATGACGGAACTTTCCAGGAAAGAAATGATAACTGTTCTTGAGACGGCCCACGAAGGAATATTTGCCATAGATAAGGGAGGCTATATCAGACACTGCAACAGTACGGCGGCGGAACTGCTCAAAACCACAAAAAACGATATCATAGGAGAACATATAAACAAGTACATGCTCAGTTCACCTGCCCTTGATGTTTTCAAGACAGGCAAAGGCTACACAGAAAACGAAGAGCTTTACAGAGGTGAGCGGGGAGGCCTTCATGCAATAGTTACGGCGAAACCGTATTTTTCCGGCAACGAGATCGAAGGTGTAGTGCTTTCATTCAGAGACATTGAGGAAGCCGAAAAACTGGCATACCACATAAACATAAGAAAAGTAAAAAATACTTTTGATGATATAATAGGAAACAGCGGATCCATAACAAGAGCCAAGAATCAAGCTTTGATAACTGCCAGAGGGGATTCAACAGTTCTTATCACAGGCGAAAGCGGCACAGGAAAAGAGATGTTTGCCAAAGCCATACATTATTCCGGACCCAGGGCCGGACAGCCCTTCGTGACAGTAAACTGCGGAGCGATCCCCGAAAACCTCCTTGAAAGTGAACTTTTCGGATATGAAAAAGGAGCCTTCACAGGGGCATCTGAAAAAGGTAAGATGGGCAAATTCGAGATGGCTGACGGAGGGACGATCTTTCTTGATGAGATCGGGGACATGCCGGCACATCTTCAGGTGAAGATCCTTCATGTGTTGCAGAATATGAGATTTGAAAGGGTAGGCGGCAACAAGCCCATAATGGTCAATGTTAGGGTAATAGCAGCCACAAACAGAAATCTGGAAGAAATGATCAAAGAAGGAACTTTCAGAGAGGATCTTTTTTACCGATTGAGTGTGATCCCCATAGACATTCCGCCCTTAAGGGAAAGAAGGGAAGATATAGAACTTTTCATGGATCATTTCCTCAAAAAATATAATAAATATATGAACCGAAAACTCAGGGGATTTACAGATGACGTAAGAGATCTTTATATGAGCTATGACTGGCCGGGCAATGTCAGAGAACTTGAAAATGCCATAGAATACAGTACAAATATGGCTTTTGGGGAGATCGTCGGAATGGATGATGTGCCAATGAGACTTCAAAGATCCGAAGAAAACATTATCAGCGTTTCAGACAGCGACCTGCCCCTGGCAGATCAGATAAAAGAATATGAGAGAGAGATAATCCTTAAAAAATTCAGAAAGTACAGCGTAGGCGGTGACGGGAAAGAAGCCGTGGCAAAGGAACTGGGACTATCAAGAGCAACACTGTATCGCAAGCTCGCAGAGCTGGATATAAATAAGAGACTTTTATAAATTTATTTTAAAATGGAGGATTCAAAAATGTTGAGAGAAGCACTACCAAAAGTAAACATGCCGCTGCCGGGACCAAAAGCCCAGGAGATAATAAAAAGAAGAGAAGCGGCAATGCCAAATGCTATCAAATGCATATATCCGCTGGTGATAAAACGCGGTGAAGGCGCAATGATAGAAGACGTTGACGGCAATATACTCCTGGACTGGATCGGAGGAGTAGGAGTACTTAATATAGGCTACAGCCATCCGGAACTTATAGATGCAGTGAAGGGTCAGTCAGAAAAATTCTTCCACGCAATGATGAATATAACCACACATGAGCCCTATATAACTCTGGCAGAGAAAATCAATTCCATAGCACCCGTAAAAGGAGACAAGAAAAAGACCATGTTCGTAAACTCGGGAGCTGAAGCCGATGAAAACGCAGTAAAGATCGCAAGAAGTTATACAGGAAGACCAAACATCATAGTCTTTTCAGGAGCTTTCCACGGAAGGACACAGTTGACCATGACCATGACCGGCAAGAAGGCCTATGCAATAGGGATGGGCCCGTTCCCTGACGGAATATACAGAGTGGAATTCCCCAATATGTACAGAAGACCCGATGATTCCATGACGGATGAAGAGGCAATAAAATACTATGTGAACAAACTTGAAATGGCATTTATAGAAGCAGCTCCCGCTGACAGTGTGGCGGCTATCCTGTTTGAGCCCGTTCAGGGAGAAGGCGGATTCATCCCGGCACCCGTGGAATGGGTAAAAGCAGTAAGGCAAATATGCGACAAACATGGGATAATGATGATAACAGATGAAGTTCAGACCGGTTTTGCCCGTTCCGGCAGAATGTTTGTATCAGACTACTACAAAGAAGCGGGATATGCTCCCGATATAATGGTTATAGCAAAATCCATAGCCGGTGGAATGCCCCTTTCTGCAGTGGTTACAAGTACAGAGATAATGGATGGCGTGACCCCGGGAACTATAGGAGGAACATACTGCGGAAACCCACTTGCATGCGCATCCTCTCTTGCCCTGATAAATGTTATGGAAAAAGAAGATTATCCCGCAAAGGCCAGGAAGATAGCAGAAAAATGCATGGCCAGATTCAATGAATGGAAAGAAAAATACGAAGTCGTGGGCGATGTAAGAGGGACCGGCGCCATGATGGGAGTTGAATTCGTAAAGAGCAAGGCAACAAAAGAGCCGAATTCAGAAATAGTAGGCAAGGTAGTTGCAGGAGCCGTTCAGAAGGGACTTATGCTGGAAGGTGCAGGAACATACGGTAATGTTATAAGATTCCTTTGTCCTCTTTGTGTAACAGATGAGCAGCTTGAAAAAGGCCTTGAGATCTATGAAGAGACTTTAAAAGAATGCATGTAAAAAAAAGATTTGCATAAATTTCACTGGCTTATCAGTAATGACAAGAGAATAACCAAAAAACCAGGCAATAAAAAAGGGCCGGCATCCATTGAACAGGATCCGGCTCTTTCATTAAAAGCGGTGTGCTTCAGAAAACGGCAAAGGCACTTTGCTAAAAACCTATGCCGGAATCCTTCAGTTTTTTTTCTATTGTTTTGAATGTTTCCTCATCCTTGCAGCCTATGCGGTGGATGTGGATGCCGTCAGTCAATATACTTAATGGCTGAGAACCGTGGTTTTTTACTTTTTCGCAAAACAGGTCCACATCCCTTCTTGATGAAATGTCAAGAAGTCCGGAAAGTTGACCGTAAAGGGCATGATCTATTGTAACGTCAATAACGGTGCCTCCCAGGTCAACAACAGAATAGAGTTCTTCCTTGAGTCGGTCATGATAATGTTTGCAGGCGACAGTTCCCACATAGGGGAACTGCGATAAACCTGAAGGGTCGATTACATATCCCCTGGGGGTCGCTTCAATATCAAAGCCTGAAGCTCTAAGGAGAGCCACATCGCCCACAATTACCTGTCTGCTGACAGAAAGCATATCTGCCATCGCCGATGCACTTTGCGGCTCGGTACTTTTCTCTAAAATCTTTATTATTTTGTTGCGCCTTTTTTCGGGATCCATGAAAACAACTCCTTAAGCTTTTTGTATATATGATTATAACAGTTTCTAAAAAATAACTCAATGAACAGATAAAAAAAGTTGTAATGACAGGTGTCTTGACACAAAGTCTCTCTTTTGCTACAATGAGAAAGTCATATTTCATAAAAATTCGTCGTAAAAATCAAAAATACCTACGATCAAAAAGAAAGGGAAAAACATGGAAAAAAACATAGGATTTCTTGAAAGGAAAGATATAGAAATAAGTGTGAAAAGATATGTGCAGGATGCTTTGTCTGCCATGGCACTGGGGCTTTTCGCATCACTTCTTATAGGACTGATAATCAAAACCATAGGTGAAAGGGTCGGCATGCTTTGCGGGGTGGCCCAGGCTGATCTTGAAACCCATGTTTTTTTTGGTTTTTTGATAACAGTTGGGACCTTCGCCATGAGCATGATGGGTCCTGCCATAGGTGTGGCGGTCGCCTGGGCATTAAAAAGTCCTCCTCTGGTTTTGTTTTCCAGTGCCGCCGCCGGTTATCTGGGCGCCACAATGACAGGATTCGGGATCGACATGGCAGGAGGCCCTGCGGGAGCCTTTGTAGCAGCTGCCCTCGGAGCAGAATTCGGCAAGATGGTCTCAAAGGAAACGAAGGTGGATATTCTGGTCACTCCCGCTGTGACAATACTTGTCGGGGGATTAGCGGCAAAATTCATCGGGCCGGCAGTGGGCTGGCTAATGATAAAGCTGGGAGAGATAATAATGACAGCCACCGAGTGGCAGCCTTTCTGGTTCGGCATTTTTATAGCAGTAGTAGTTGGCCTGGCACTTACGGCGCCCATTTCCAGTGCCGCGCTTTGCATAATGATGGATCTTTCGGGACTTGCCGCCGGAGCAGCAACTGCAGGATGCTGTGCGCAAATGGTGGGTTTTGCTGTGGCCAGCTTCAGAGAAAACGGAATAGGCGGTCTTGTGGCCCAGGGAATAGGCACATCCATGCTTCAGATATCCAACATAATAAAACATCCATGGATACTGGTGCCGCCAACAATCACGGCAGCAAT
>JAAYYX010000144.1 GCA_012515135.1 Clostridiales bacterium
AACGGACAAAAATCATAGACCTGTTCCCTCGAACAGAACACCCCCATAAAAACCACTATTGACCTGTTCCCGAGCACGGACAAAACGAAAAATACATACCAGACATCAACCTGATGCTCTCGTTTCATGTTGAAGCCGTAGCAATGCTTGTGAAGAAGCGCAGCGAGTGAAAAAGCAGATGCACGTCTCATGTAAAGCACGTCCAAGAGAAAAGGACTAATACTAAATTTTGATTGGATGCGGGCTACTGCTGAGACTGTTGTCTTGATGTCACACCACAGCCCTTGAAAATACTGGGTTTCAGAGTGACATCCAAATCGGTGCCTCGTCGTATCCGGGCAGGGCAGTTGGAAGGGACATCTAAAACAGGAATTGACATTACAATTTACAGTTATGTTAAAGGAGGATTCATTTATGAACAAGTTTATTTTTAATGATTTTTTTCATGAGCCACAGGGAAAAATCGCCAAGCGGATGCTTTTCAAAAGCGATAATGTAATTGCCTTTGTTCTAAACATTGCGAAAGGGGAAACACTACCGGGCCATACGCATTTGGAATCAACCCTTTTCCTGCAGGTCATGGAGGGTAATGCCAAGGTTTTCACGGATGGGAAAGAAACCTCGTTGCAGGAAGGGGAGTTGATGCAGGTTGATGGGCAGGAAAGCTTACAGGTAAAAAATACCGGTGAAGCGGTTTTGCGCCTTTATGTCACAATTTCACCAATGGGTTCAGAGACATTTGCAACAGATGCAAATGTTTAATGGCTTATCCCTAATGCTGTTTTTCTGTGTCATTGTGTAGGCACCTCGGCGATCAATTCTTTGGGTGTTTCTATTTACGGATTATTAAATGTTGCTATCGCGGCATTTACTGTAGCTTTAAAAGATGTATATATTTCAAGAAAAGCATATTTTCCTTCAACGGGAGGCAAGTCTGCAGCTAATCTATCAAACAGATCCGAATTTAACAAATTGTCGAGATATTGCAACTCTTCTTCATTAGTTAAGTCAAATGTATCAAATTCTTCTCTTCTGAACGCTTCGTTAAAAGACCAAAATGCACGCGTTTCTGCTTGTGTTGCTAAACTTACTAGAGTTGTCGCCGTTTTATTGCCATCTATTGTGGTTGCTGTGATAATAACAATCCCCCGATAGTTGACGTCCCTTATTGTCACATCACCATCTACTACAGTTGCTACCGATGGATTGCTTGATGACCACACAACATTTTTGTTTGTAGCATTATAAGGGAATATAGTTGTCTGTATTAATGCGGAAAAACCTTCTGATCTTGGACGTATAAGGTCGGGAGTAACGGTGATCCGGCCTACTTTTACCGCTTCCGCTACAATAACTGTTCTGGTTACTTCTGTTGCTGCATTGCCTGCTGCGTCACTTGCGTTGTAAGTGACTATATAGGCTCCTACTGCAGCAGTATTTACTGTATCACCTGCAACGGCTATTCTGGCAGTAATGTCGCCATCTACATCGTCTGTGGCTATTGCCCCTGCGTCTTTGTAGTCAGCTCCATTAACCACGTTCTCAGTTGCATTGCCGAGTAATGTGATGATTGGTGCTGTTGTATCAATGGTTTTTTTTTGTCTGTTTTTTTTGACAGTTGTCTTACTTTCTTCTAAAGGATTATAATCCTGTTTCAATGTTTTGGACGCGATTACAGAAGTTTTGTTTTCAGTCTTTGCAGTAACGAGTGGTTCGGAACGTTCATTATTTGAATTTGTATATTGGAATAATAAAAAAAGCCCTGCCGATATAAAAGAAAATACCACTAATGCTTTTAGTACACCGGTATTTTTTATTTTCTGCATAGGCTCTCCTCTGATTGACCCGGCTCTGTTTTAATAACAGCCGTGGAGTTATTTTTGAAAGGCAATAGGTAGGGATGACCCTTTTCCTTTTGAAGACATGGTAACATTTCTTAGTGTGTTTTTCAAGGGTATGAAAAGTGTGTTCGGCGCCCGGTAAATAAGATCTCAAAATTATGTCTTTGAAAAAAATGATTATATGGATTAGAATACAAGAAATAAGTGCAAAAAAACTTGAAAAACCGTGGTATTTCGATTTCGGTATTGTGGCAGCCGTTATATTATTAGTCATAGGGCAGTTGAAAATGTCAATATTTAAAAAGACAAAATCTTAGCAGAATGATTCAACCGGTAGTCCCATGATGTCAGCTTTTCAAAAATGAGATTCCTGCTATGGATATGAAAGAAAGAGAAGATATCATGTCATGGATCCCGACCTGTCGTAGGACGATCAGAGCGCTTTATGTGTTGCAAAAAAAAATGACAGGTATATAATTGTTCCCATAATATATGCTTTATTTTTTTGCTGTACAAAAAATTATAAAGGCCATTTTATTGGCAAAGCAAGGAGGTAATGAAAATTGGATAAGAAAACACTTCTTTCAACAATTTCATCGGGATTTGAGCAGATAGGTCTGCCCTATGATACCGAACAAAATGCCGATTTCACAGTTGCATGTGAGTTCCTGGATGCGGGCTGGAGCACCGGAAAGAAAAAAATAAACTATGAAGCCTCAATATTTGCTGACGAGAATTCAGGCACCGTATATATGTGGGAACTTACCAAGGAAAAGGGTTCGGGATTTTCCTTCGGTGGACATAGCGAAAGTACTTTCCAATCGGGCAAAACACTTTTTCGCAAAGTAAAAAGCGTACAATATGGGCCGGAAGGTAAGGCCTATGAAATCGATCTTAATCTGGGGGATATACCCAAAACCGTAAAGGATGCGGCCAAATCACAGGGATGGAAATTCAAGACGGTATTAAAAAAGCAAAAGGCCTGTTACCCCAGGTGATACATACTCTGAAAAAACTGCTGAAATACTGCCCCGGAAGTTCCGGGAGAGAAAAAGTCCAAGAAAACATTTTTTGATGACTGAGGGGAATGCTTGCATAGAAATTGCTGTTTTCCCCTCATTCTGGTTTTAGTAGTTTGACCTGTTCGATTGTTTTGATTCTTTCGGTGATGGATATAAAAAGGTTTTCATCAGCGTCAAAAAATAAGATATAAATCAAAATACGGAGGCTCATATGTTGACAGATATATTATATGCGGAAATCAATTTGATAGGCATAGTTCTGCTGCTGCTTTTTTTGAATAATATGAACAAAAACAGCAGGAAAAACACGCCCGTTGACCAACGAATATTCAATGGATGCATGGTCATAAATATATTGATTTTCGTTTTTGATACGGGGATGTGGCTTTTTGACGGAAATCAGATCGAAGTCTTAAGGACAGGCAATTATATAGTTACAATGCTGTATTATGTTTGTAATCCCCTCATTTGTTTTTGGTGGCTGATGTATACGGATTATAAAGT
>JAAYYX010000145.1 GCA_012515135.1 Clostridiales bacterium
GGGGATAGTTTACGGTAATGGTTTTTTATACATTCGAATGTTTTATCGCTTATATAATGTTCCATCCTGCAGGCATCTTCATAGGCTGTCTTTTCATCTACACCTATTTCAACAAGAAATCCAGCCAGAAGGAGATGCTTTTCGTAGGTGTTTTCTGCGATTGAAAGGCCCTTTTCCGTCATTGAGATATATCCGTTTGGATCCATTTTTATATATCCGTTCTGCCGGAATTTTTTCATCTGCTCGCTGACTGTCGGTTTTGAATAATTCATTTCATTGGCTATGTCTATAGAGCGGACAGAACCGTTTCTTTTTTTTAATATCAAAATAGTTTCCAGATACATCTCAGCAGCTTCCTGAATGATCATAGAGCCTTCTCCTTTCGTTTTTCCTGATTTGATTATAACATTTGTATTTTTTGCTATCAATGGAAAAAATCCTTGACACCGGGGTTAGGAGGTGCTAACATATGACTGAGTTAGGTAACACTAACCATATTTTGCCAAAAACTTAGGAAATAAAACATAAAAGGAGAATAAAATGTTTGCTACTGTATTAATAAGCATATTGCTGGCAGCAGCTGTGACTGCGGCCCTGACGGCACTATATAAAGACAGAAAAAAAGGAAAACCATTATGCGGGTGTGACTGTAAGAATTGCTCGAATCACGGGATATGCAACGGAGAAAAGTCTTAGATACCGATACAAATGCCCCGGGGGGGATCCCGGGGCATTTGCAGTGTGTGTATTCATAAAAGAAGGAAAGTTTGTATGGGAGAAATCCATACTTCTGATCTTTCTTGAGTATAAAACGCAAAAGTGACAAATATGTGAAAAAAAGAAGCGACAAGGTTTCTTTCACCAAATCTTCAAAATTGCTGACTTGTCATCAGCTCATACCATTCATTTATATCGTCCTCTTCAGAATCATAAACAATATCGCCGTTAAGTATGGTCATAAAAGCTTCCGGCAGTTTTTCCTTTTGAAGAGGATCCTCTTCAAAAACAGTAAAATCAGCCTTCTTCCCCACTTCTACAGAACCGAGATTTTCCCGTATTCCTATTTGATAAGATGCATCGACAGTGAGCTGTCTTATATATCCATCCATATCAGAAGAAGTGATTTCTTCGGAGAATATATCCGGGTCTTCCTCCGGACCAAGATACCTGTATTTTTTTTCATGATCTTTTACGATCATATCGAAACCCCTTGCGGAAATTTCAGCAAAAACTTTTTCGATATAATCACTTTTTATTTTGCTGTTATCATTTTCAATGTTCAGCTTAAGAGTATTGAAATTGATAAAACCGTCAAGCTCGGTACATAATGTCTTTCCGTGCATAAGTCTGGAAAGCAGATATCTTGGATTTATGTTTGCCGCTACAGACAATGAATCAAAGAATCTTTGTCTAAGGAGCCCCTCCTGAAGCATGGAGATCAGAATACCCTGATAAGCTTCGCTTAAAACCTGGGGAGAGCCGCTGTTAAAAATGCAGGTGAACCCCCGCTGACACCATGAAAAGGTCTGCCGGTTGATGGCATATTTCAGGGCATCATTATCAAAGGGATCAAGAACGGCAATAATGTAAGGGATGGTCAGTACTTCGATCTCGTCTTCCAAGGCAGCATTCCTGACCAGATCAAGAGCGGAAGAATTGATCCAGATACCGGCACCGTTTTCTGCAAGTATAACTGCAGGATCATCTCCGGTTATTTCATCCAGCATATGGGCGGCTTCTTCGGTTTTTTTCTCCGACATGATACTTTGATCGTAGCCGTAGGCAAAAAAAACATCAGAAGGATCTTCTTCGGAACCCGCATTATCCCCTATGGA
>JAAYYX010000018.1 GCA_012515135.1 Clostridiales bacterium
GATTCCCTGAAGAAAATGTAAAGAAAATGGCAGATTACGGGCTTTTAGGTATACCGTTCCCAAAAGAAGTAGGCGGGACAGGCGGAGACCAGCTTTCATATGCAATAGCTGTAGAAGAACTTTCAAGAGTATGCGGATCAACCGGCGTTATATGTTCTGCGCATACATCTCTTTGTTGCTGGCCCATATATGCATGGGGCAATGATGAACAGAAAGAAAAATACCTGTCGGATCTTTGTTCCGGAAGGAAGCTTGGAGCTTTCGGGCTGACAGAGCCCAATGCGGGAACAGATGCGGGTGGACAGCAGACAAGAGCTGACCTTAACGGAGATCAATGGGTACTTAACGGTGCAAAAGTGTTCATAACCAATGGCGGATATGCAGATGTATTCATAATAATGGCCATGACCGATAAGAAAAAGAAAACCAGAGGAGGGATAAGTGCTTTTATAGTCGAAAAAGACGATCCCGGATTTTCAATAGGTAAAACAGAGGATAAAATGGGTATATGTGCGTCTTCTACAACAGAACTTATTTTCCAGAACTGCACTATTCCAAAGGATAGACTTCTGGGACAAGTAGGAGACGGATTCAAAGTTGCCATGTCAACTCTTGACGGAGGCCGTATAGGGATAGCATCTCAGGCACTTGGCATAGCCCAGGGTGCATTTGATGTGACCGTTGATTATATGAAAGCAAGAAAACAGTTTGGCAAAAAATTATCCCAGATGGAAGCTCTGCAGTTTGAGGTGGCAAATATGGCAACACAGATAGAGGCGGCAAGGTTGCTTATATACCAGGCAGCAGACATGAAGGAAAGAAACCTGCCCTACGGAAAATATTCTGCCATGGCAAAGCTTTTTGCGGCAGAGACTGCTATGTACGTTACAACCAAAGCTGTTCAACTCCATGGCGGGTATGGATACACAAAAGACTATCCGGTGGAGAGAATGATGAGAGACGCCAAGATAACTGAAATATATGAAGGTACTTCAGAAGTTCAGAAGATGGTTATCGCAGCATCGGTTTTCGGTAAATAAAGACAGGAGGAAAACGAAAATGGCATTTAAAATAATCGTATGTGCAAAACAGGTACCTGATACAAATGTTATCAAGATCAATCCCAAAACAGGCACATTGATCAGAGAAGGCGTTCCAAGCATCCTGAACCATGACGATGCGAATGCGCTGGAAGAAGCTCTGAAAATAAAAGATAAATATCCCGACACTCATATAACAGTGGTATCCATGGGTCCGCCTCAGGCAAAGGACATGCTTCTTGAATGTCTGGCCATGGGGGCTGACGAGGGGGTCCTTGTCAGTGACAGAGCCGTGGGAGGTTCCGACACATGGGCAACATCCAATGCGGTTGCCGCTGCCATAAGAAAGATCGGTGAGTTCGATCTTATCTTTGCAGGGCGTCAGGCAATAGACGGAGACACCGCCCAGGTGGGACCCCAGATAGCAGAAAAAATGGATCTGCCTCAGGTCACATATGTTCAGGAATTTGAAATAGAAAAAGACATGAAAAGCATAACAGTAAAAAGAGCGTTGGAAGACGGCTATGAAGTCATAAAAATCAAGACACCATGTATGCTGACAGCCATAAAGGAACTGAATGCTCCCAGGTATATGACCATCGGGGGGATATTCAGTGCCAATGAAAAACCCATACATGTATGGAATGCAAATGACATAGCAATTGATCTTGATACTGTAGGTCTTGAGGCATCTCCGACCAACGTTTTCCGTTCATTCACTCCTGCCCCCAAAGGCAAGGGCGTTATCCTGGAAGGCGACACTGAAAAGGAAGTTGCGGAAAAACTTCTGATAGGCCTAAAAGGCAAGCATGTAGTATAAGAAGGAGGGAAAACAAAAATGGCAATTGAGATAAAAAAAGATAAATGTATAGGATGCGGCATATGTTTCAAATCATGCCCCATGGATGCATTTGAATTTGAGCCTTATGACGGCAATAAGCTGGGCAAGGTTGCAAAAGTAAATTCTAAATGTACTTTCTGCAACCAGTGCCTTACTGCCTGCAAATACGGTGCAATAATCGAAAAAAAGACACAGGGCGGGGAAGTGGATTTTTCTGCATATAAACACATATGGGTATTTGCCGAACAGAGAAACGGCAAGCTGATGAATGTGGCTCTGGAGCTGATAGGCGAAGGATACAGACTGGCAAAGGAAATAAGTCCGGACACAAAAGTCTGTGCTGTTATAATAGGCGACAAAGATACAAAGGTTGATACCCTTGAAAAGGAATGTTATGAGTATGGAGCAGAAAGGGTCATCATGATACAGGATCCTTTACTGAAAAACTATACAACAGACGGATATACCAAAGTACTTACTGATGCCATCGAAGAAATGAAACCGGAGATAGTTATATACGGAGCAACACATATAGGAAGAGATCTGGCTCCAAGGGTCGCTGCAAGACTGGATACAGGTCTTACTGCTGACTGCACAAGACTTGATGTCAAGGTATCAAGCTATATAGAATATGCAAAGAAGAATACTACTCTTGACACATCAACCCTTGATCCCAATGATGAAAGCACAGGCATAAAACAGACCCGACCGGCCTTTGGCGGAAACCTCATGGCTACCATTATCTGCCCAAGAACCAGACCGCAGATGTCAACTGTACGTCCCGGCGTAATGCAGAAGAGAGAAAGGATCCCCGGAGCAAAGGGAGAGAGGGTAGACTATAAGCCTGCCATAAGCAAGGATGACATAAGGGTCGAGATAATTGACATAGTAAAATCAGCAAAAGAACTTGTTTCCCTTACTGATGCGGAGATAATCTGTTCAGGGGGAAGAGGACTGGGTGATGCTTCGGGATTCAAGCTTATCCAGAAGTTTGCAGATAAAGTCGGAGGCGTTGTGGGTTCGTCCCGTGCCGCAGTGGATGCGGGCTGGATAGATCATTCCCATCAGGTAGGACAGACAGGAACCACCGTTAAACCGAAAATATATTTTGCCTGCGGGATCTCGGGGGCAATACAGCATCTGGCCGGAATGCAGACATCCGATATGATCGTGGCAATAAACAAAGATCCGGATGCACCCATATTTGAGGTTGCAGATTACGGCATCGTTGGTGACCTTTACAAGGTCATACCAAAGATCATAGAAGAATGGGATAGGGCAGAAGAGCTTTATGATGCTTCGACAAAACAGTAGATAAATACAAACAGATCCATGGCCGATCATAATATCATCTCTGCCCGCAAGAAACCCTTGGGGCAGGGATGATTTTTATATTGTATCCCGGATGAAAATGCACATTTTTTGTTGAATCGCATCGGAAAAAATGATACTATGATTGAGGTCGCTTTTAGCGGGATGTGGCTCAGCTTGGTAGAGCGTTGCGTTCGGGACGCAAAGGCCGCAGGTTCAAATCCTGTCATCCCGACCA
>JAAYYX010000019.1 GCA_012515135.1 Clostridiales bacterium
GGTGCGAAAACTGCCGAACGGGCCCCTATTACTATCCTCACCTCGCCTTTTCTTATTCTCTGCCATTCATCGAATCTTTCGCCGGGAGAAAGCCTGCTGTGAAGCACGGCTATATTCCCGTTACCGAACCTTCCTATGAATCTTTCTATTATCTGTTTTGTGAGGGATATTTCAGGTACCAGCATTATTGCTGTTTTCCCCAGGGCTATACAGTCTTCTATGATCTGCATATATATTTCTGTTTTTCCGCTGCCCGTTATACCATGCAGAAGAAAAATGTCGTGTTTATTTTTTTGAACGGCTTCTTTCAGCGGGCCCAGGGCTTTTTTCTGCTGATCTGTCAGTTCTTTTATGGGTTGTGCCTCTCCCTTGGTCTCTTTATGCGGATTTCTTTTGTGACCTTTTTTTGACGCACTGCCGGAAGGAGCAAAAAGCCTGACGGCATCTGCATATCTGCAAAGATATCTTTTCTTCATCCATATGCAGGTCTTTATTATTTCTTCTGTAAGGGACTGTTCTTTGTCAGTCTCTTCTACATATTTGATTTTTTTTATATTTTTACTTATGTTTTCGTTCAGTTTATCAGAGACTTCAAATACCCATGCCCCTTTCCTTTTGTTTCCTTTGGCAAACGGCACATACACCTTCTCCCCCGCCTTTACATCATCCTTTTCACAGGCGTAGGTATAGAAAGTGTCTGTACTGTCGCTTTTATTGTCTATTACCAGATCTACGTATTTCATTTCTTGTTTTTACAAAAGGAAAATGTTGTTTTTTGAGCATTCTTCCATCATTTCTTCGGGCCATACCGAAACCTGAACTTCTCCTATATGCGCCTTCCTCAGGAAGAACATACAAAGCCTGCTCTGGCCTATGCCTCCTCCTATCGTATAAGGGAGCTGCCCTTTCAGTATCGCCCTGTGGAAAGGAAGTTCTGCTCTTTCGGCTGCGCCTTCTTCTTTTAGCTGCCGGGCCATGGCTTCTTCATCCACTCTTATGCCCATGGAAGATATTTCATAGGCTGTCTTAAGTATATCGTTCCATAGGATTATATCTCCGTTCAGTTCCCAGTCGTCGTAATCCGGCGCTCTGCCATCGTGTTTTTTGCCGGATCTCAATTTGCCGCCGATCTTTTTGATGAATACCGCCTTTTTTTCTTCTGCTATGGCATCCTCTCTTTCTTTGGGCGTTTTGCCCGGGTACATATCCTCCAGCTGCTGACTTGTTATAAAAAATATTTCATTGGGCATAACTGTTTTGATTTCGGGGTAATGTCTGTTTACAAAATCCCCCAGATTTTTTAGTGCATTGTATAATCTTATCACCGTTTCTTCAAGGTATGTTTCGTTTCTGTCTTCTTTCAGTATGACTTTTTCCCAGTCCCACTGGTCAACATATATCGAATGCAGGTTATCAAGTTCCTCGTCTCTTCTTATGGCATTCATGTCGGTATATATCCCATGTCCCGGTTCAATGCCGTATTTGCCCAGGGCCATTCTCTTCCACTTGGCCAGAGACTGCACCACTTCCACTTTTTTTTCATTCATGTCCTTAAGAGTAAAATCCACAGTTCTTTCGATGCCGTTCAGATTGTCATTTAGTCCGCTCTCCGGAGCCACAAAAATCGGTGCGGAGACCCGTCTGAGATTTAATCCGTAAGCCAGTTCATCCTGGAAAAAGTCCTTTATTTTTTTTATTGCTCTCTGGCTCTCCATATAATCGATCATTGGCGTATATCCTTCAGGTACCGTTAACTTTGACATATTCTACCTCTCTTTCTTTTTTGAGTATTCGCATCCGCAGTGATCCTGTCTGTATAATCCGTATATTTTTGAAAGTCTTATGCTTCTTGCATATCCGTTGTTTTTCTTGAAATCCCTGTCCAGAAATCCCACATTATACATCAGGGCAGTTCTCTTTCCTATATGGCTGATGGCATCATAGTCCTTATGCGGGCTTACGCTCAGTGTGGTGGCAAACATATCAAATCCTAAAATTTTTGCGGTTTCTGCAGTTTTCTCAAGTCTCAGTGCAAAACACTGCTGACATCTTCTGCCTCCTTCGGGTTCACTGGCAAATGTTGCCGCCACCCGGTAAAAAGCACTTACATCATAAGGGCCTTCCCTGAAACCCACTTTACAGGGTATGGTCGGATCATCATTGTATCTTTTTATAAAGTCCATCTGTGTTTTTTTTCGTCTGATATACTCTTTTTCGTCAGTTATGTTTGGATTGTAAAAAAAGACCGTTATATCATAATCGGGATACAGTCGTTCTATAACGGCTGTACTGCAGGGTCCGCAGCAACTGTGCA
>JAAYYX010000146.1 GCA_012515135.1 Clostridiales bacterium
ATCTTTTCAGCATCTTCACTGCCGGCAAAAAACATCATGCCTATTCCCATGTTGAATGTTGAAAACATTTCTCTTTTCTCCATGTTTCCAATTTTTTTTATCAGCGGGAATATGGCCGGAGGCTCCCATGCCGTCGTATCAAATTCTGCACAAAGATCCTTGGGCAGTACTCTGGGAACATTCTCAAAAAATCCGCCGCCGGTTATATGTACTATTCCTTTTATATCAAAATCGCAAACTGCCCTGCAGGCTTTTGAGTATATCCTGGTGGGCCTTAACAGGGCCTTAGAAAGGGTCTCTCCCAGTTCCGTTATGTGATCCTGCAGTTTGAATTCATTTTCATCAAAAAATACTTTTCGTACAAGGGAGTATCCGTTGCTGTGTATGCCGCTGGAAAAAAGCCCTATTATGCTGTCGCCCTCGGATATTTTCTCTCCCGTTATTATTTTTTTCTTGTCAACTATACCTACACAAAACCCGGCCATATCGTATTCGCCCTCGGCATAAAACCCGGGCATTTCCGCAGTCTCTCCCCCGATCAAGGCACACCCCGCTTCACGGCATCCGTCTGCTATCCCCTTTACTATCTCTGAGATTTTCTCCGCCTGAACCTTGCCGGTGGCTATATAGTCGAGGAAAAACAGAGGCCTGGCTCCCTGACAAAGCACATCATTGACGCACATGGCTACACAGTCCTGTCCCACTGTGCTGTGATCTCCCGTCATAAAAGCCAGTTTCAGTTTTGTCCCCACTCCGTCGGTCCCGCTGACCAGTACGGGCTCTGCACCCTCTTTGATGTCTGCACCTTTGAGCTCATATAATCCGCCGAAGCTTCCCAGGTCTGTCAGCACGTTTGCATCAAAGGTTTTTCTGACATGCTCCTTCATCAGGCTTACGGCTCTTTGTCCCTCCAGGGTATCGACTCCCGCATCCCTGTAAGTCAGCTTTTCAGATGATTTCATAAAAGACCCTCTCTACTTTCTTATCCTTTCCATGACTTCTTTGTATGTCTGCTCAAGATTTCCCAGATCCCGCCGAAAGCGGTCTTTATCCATCTTTTCATTTGTCACAGCATCCCAAAGCCTGCATGTGTCAGGAGATATTTCATCCGCCAGAATGATATCTCCCGGTTCATCATCTTCATCTCCGGCGATACACTTGCCGAATTCTATTTTGAAGTCGATAAGTTTAAGTCCCTTTTCCAGGAAAAATTCTTTCAGGGCATCATTGACCATGAATGCATATCCCCTTACAGTATCAAGATCTTCGAATGTGGCCAGTTTCAATGCCAGTATGTGATCGTCGTTTATGAGGGGGTCACCCAGCTCGTCATCTTTATAGGAAAATTCCAGCACGGTCTTTGCCAGAGGCGTACCTTCTTCCACCCCGTATCTTTTGGAAAAAGACCCGGCTGCCACATTTCTTATTATCACCTCCAGAGGAAGTATATTGACTGCCCGGACCAGTGTGTCCGTTTCTGATATCTGTTCAATGTAGTGTGTGGGGATACCGTGTTCTTCCAGCATCTGAAAAATTATATTGCTCATGGAATTGTTGATGGCTCCCTTGCCTTCAATGGTTCCCTTTTTTTCGCCGTTGAAAGCTGTGGCATCGTCTTTATAGGAAACTATAAGATAATCCGGATCATCTGTTTTATAAACTTTTTTTGCTTTTCCTTCATATATCATTTCTTTTTTTTCAATCATTCTTTCTTCTCCTTTCCTAATATGTTTCTTGTTGGCCGGTGGGCTTTGCCCGGTATTCGGCCTCGTCGGCCTCATACGTTTTCCGGTTCTCTTTGGAACGGTTTTTTTTATTTGTTCAATTCTCTGTCAGCTTCGGCCACTTCCTCTGCCATTTTCTTCCGGTATTCCTTTAGGGCGGCCCGCAGCCCATTGTCAGAGCAAGCAAGGATCTGGGCTGCCAGAATGGCGGCGTTCTCAGCTCCTCCTATGGCAACTGTGGCCACCGGGACTCCCTTTGGCATCTGCACCGTGGAAAGAAGGGAGTCCATTCCTCCCAGATCGCCGGTCTTCATGGGTATGCCTATGACCGGCAAAACCGTCCCCGCCGCCATTACGCCGGCCAGGTGTGCAGCCTTGCCGGCGGCCGCGATTATAACATCAAAACCTTCCGCCTCGGCCCTTTGGGCAAATCCCGAAGCAGTATCCGGAGTTCTGTGGGCCGAGATTATATGCATCTCATATCCAATGCCAAGATCAGAAAGGACTTTTGCCGTTTTTTCTACTTCTGCAAGATCCGATCTGCTCCCCATTATTATTGCAACTTTTTTTTGTTTCATTTTTCCCTCCATTTGTTTTTCACCCGCAAACTACCCTCGCCGGCTCCGGCATCGGCCGGATGATATCATTTGAAATATGCCACGCCGCTTTCGAATATCTTCTGATCTTTTTTGCCGGGTATGTTCTTATATACATTCTCCCCTATACGTTCCGAATG
>JAAYYX010000147.1 GCA_012515135.1 Clostridiales bacterium
CATCGGTAACGCCCGGCAGGGAATGGAACAATTTTTCCATGCCCCAGAAACATCCTCCGGCCAGGTAGATAGTCCTGCTTTCTTTTAAAATATCCATTTTCTCCTCCGGATGTTTTTTCTCTTTTTCAGTACCTGCGAAAGCCAGGGCCGAAGCCACAAGAACTGCACAGGCAGAAATTATTATCGTTTTCTTTTTCATTTTAAACACCTTTTATTCAAAATATTTACCCGCCGGAAGGGAACCTGAAACAGATATTTTGAAGACCCCGATAAAACTTTGATCTGTTGGACTTGACGATGCTTTATGGTACAATGCATATTAGCATGATCAATTTGAAATATAATATCAGCCGATAAAAAGCAACATCAAAATAAGTGGAGAAAGAAAAAATGAGCAATATAAAAGTAATAGAAATAAAAAAAAGTGTTTTTGAAAACAACGATGCGGAAGCAGAAAAACTGCGGGAGAAACTAAAGAAGAAAGGGGTTTTCCTGCTCAATCTGATGTCTTCCCCCGGATCGGGCAAGACCAGCGTGCTGGTAAGGACCATAAAAAAGCTTCATGGTGAGATAAAAACAGGAATAATGGAAGCTGATATAGACAGTGCAGTTGATGCAGAGACGATCGCAGCCACCGGCGTAAAAACCATACAGATCCATACGGGCGGCATGTGTCATCTGGACGCGGGAATGACAGAAAAGGGGCTTGCTGAACTGGGCATTGCGGATCTTGATCTGGTAGTTCTTGAAAATGTGGGAAATCTGGTGTGCCCCGCGGAATTCGATACGGGCGCATCAAAAAATGCAATGATATTAAGTGTGCCGGAAGGTGATGATAAGCCTTTGAAATATCCTCTGATGTTCAGTACGGTGGATATACTTCTGATAAACAAGATAGACTGTCTACCGTATTTTGATTTTGACATGGATGCCGTTTACAAAAGGGTAAGGAAAATCAATCCGGGAATAGAAATAATAGAAGTTTCTGCAAAAACCGGAGAAGGGTTTGAAAAGTGGACAGACTGGCTCAGAAAAAACATAAAAGCTTAGATCAGTAGTGGACCACAACGGGATATCCCGTATAGATATTTGCATAGACCGAAGCGGCGGCATACTCGGGCATGTTGACACATCCGTGGCTGCCGTTTCTTACATATATGCTTCCTCCGAAACTTTTGCGCCAGGGAGCATCATGAAGACCCTGACCTCCGTTGAAGGGCATCCAGTATTTCACGGGACTTTCATAGCGGCTTCCGTCCCAGTCTTCTCCCCGGAGGACCCTGTTGGGCTGCTTGTAGGCCAGTCTGTAGGTCCCGCTGTAGGTCGGTTTGTTTTTTGTGGGAGTGCCTGTGACAACAGAGCTGCTTACTATCAGCTGACCGTTTTTGTACATCCACATCCGCTGATTGCCCAGGTCTATCTCCACATATGAATTCCCGATATCGTTTTCACTCCTGCTGAAAGCAGTTTGAAGGTATTCGGGCTCCCGCAGCACGTTCTTTCCTTTTTTTACGGCTTTATAAAGCCATTCTGCTTCGGTCTTTTGATCCATCAGCCAGCCGTAACTTCCGCCGGAGACTTCTACGGTGATCCCGTCGCTTCCCTCAAACTCCCTTGTAATGCCAACAGTATCATATTCTGCTGCCAGAGACTTTATGTATTCTTCAACGGCGTCTCTTTCAACGGAAACCATTCCCGCCTTTACGA
>JAAYYX010000148.1 GCA_012515135.1 Clostridiales bacterium
ATACCTGCCCTTGAAAGACTTTCCAGGGAAGGCACAGAAGGCAGGAAAAAAATAACTCAATATACCAGATACCTGACTGTGGCACTGGCCTTTGTACAGGCCATAGGTGTTTCGGTGGGCATGTTCAGGCAGGCCCTTATAAGCACAGATTTTTTCTCGGTGGCAGTAATAGTTATAGTGCTGTCTGCCGGAACGGCTTTTCTTATGTGGCTGGGAGAGAAAATCAATGAAAACGGCATCGGAAACGGCATATCCCTTATTATATTTGCCGGGATAGTTGCAAGGCTGCCAAGTGCCATAAGAGAGACACTTACAAAATACCAGGCAGGAGAAATCGGGTTCCTTACCATAGCGCTTTTCGTTATTTTTGCAATAATAGTTATTGTGGGGATAATAGAGGTACAGCAGGGACAAAGAAGGATACCCGTACAGTATGCAAAGAGAGTCGTGGGAAGGAAAATGTACGGCGGGCAGTCAACACATATTCCTCTGAAAGTCAATCAGGCAGGAGTAATACCTGTTATATTTGCGCTTTCGCTACTTCAGTTCCCTCTTACTGTAACATATTTTGCAGGGACTAACACTGATTTCACCCAGTGGATAGAAAAATGGCTTTCTCCTGTGGACTCACCGGGAGTTTGGGTATATGCAGTATTTAATGTAGTACTTATAGTATTCTTTACATATTTTTATACTGCGGTCACTTTCAATCCAATGGAGGTCGCCAACAATATGAAAGCCAACGGAGGATTCATCCCGGGTATAAGACCGGGAAGAACTACCGTAGAATATCTGAACAAAGTAATGACCAGGATAACTTTTGTGGGAGCCATATTCCTGGCGGCAGTGGCGACGCTGCCTACCATAGTAGGACAGATAACTCCCCTTGACGTACAGTTCGGAGGCACTTCCCTGCTAATTGCAGTGGGCGTTGCCCTCGATACAATGAAACAGCTGGAACAGCAAATGGTCATGAGAAATTATCAGGGATTTCTTAAGTGACGGAGGTAAAAAAATGAATCTGGTTTTATTGGGGCCACCGGGAGCCGGTAAAGGTACTCAGGCGGCAAAAATAATTGAAAAGTACGGAATACCTCATATATCAACGGGAGATATTTTTAGAAGCAATATTAAAGAAGGAACGCCACTTGGTAAAAAAGCCAAGGAATACATGGACAAGGGCGAACTGGTTCCTGACAGTCTGGTCATAGAAATAGCAACAGACAGGCTTGATAGAGATGATTGCCGTGAAGGATTTCTTCTTGACGGATTCCCAAGAACTGTCACGCAGGCAAAGGCACTTGATGATCATCTGGCGGTCAAAGACAAAAAAATAGACCATGTATTGGACATAAAGGTAGAGAAGGAAGAACTCATCAGCAGGCTTACGGGAAGAAGAGTATGCAGGAATTGCGGAGCAACTTATCACGCAGTAAATATACCTCCAAAAGAAGAGGGAATATGTGATATATGCGGCGGTGAGCTTTACCAAAGGGCAGATGATAACAGGGAAACAGTAGAGAACAGGATCGAAGTTTATAAATCACAGACTGCGCCGCTGATAAATTATTATGAGAAACAAGGGAATATAAAACATTTTGACGGATCCATCGGACTTGAAAACCTTTTTGCCGAAATAACAGGGCTCCTGGGATAATATAATGATAATAATAAAATCAGAGCATGAAATAGAAATAATGCGCGAATCGGGCAAAGTTACCGGCACTATACTCAGAGAATTGGAAGACTTCATAAAGCCGGGGATATCCACCAAGTCCATTGACAGGCATGCAGCAGAAATCATTCGTGAAAACGGTATGGAAGCTTCCTTCAAAGGCTATAACGGATATCCGGCCAGCGTCTGCACATCCATAAACGAAGAGGTCGTTCACGGAATACCCTCAGGAGGACGGATCATAAAAGAAGGGGATATAATAAGTGTAGATGTGGGCTGTACATATAAAGGGTATGTAACAGATGCGGCAAGGACATATCCGGTGGGGGAAATAAACCCTGAAGCACAGAAAATAATAGATGCCGCAAAAGACAGTTTTTTCGAAGGTCTGGAGTTTTGCAGAGAAGGATACAGACTTTCCGATATATCAAATGCCATACAGACTAAGGCCGAAGGAGAAGGATTTTCAGTTATAAGGGATCTTGTGGGCCACGGTGTAGGGAGAAAAATGCACGAGGAACCCCAGATACCCAATTACGGAACAGCGGGCAGAGGACCCAGAATTGCAAGAGGAATGGTCTTTGCCATAGAGCCTATGATAGCCCAGGGCACATACGAGGTACTCACCGGAGAGGATAACTGGACTATTTCAACGGCGGACGGAAAACTTTCCGCACATTATGAGAATACTGTTGTGATAACCGGCAAAGAGCCGGAATTGCTTACCTTATAAGGAGAGGTGGATTTATGGCCAAGAAAGATGTAATTGAAGCAGAGGGTGTAGTGGTTGATGCACAGCCTAATGCAATGTTCGTCGTAAAACTGGAAACAGGACATGAAGTACTGGCTCATGTGTCAGGAAAAATAAGAATGAATTTCATAAGGATCCTTCCCGGAGACAAAGTAAAAGTAGAACTGTCCCCCTATGACCTTACCCGAGGCAGAATAACATGGAGAGAAAAATAAGGAGGTTTATTTGAGATGAAAGTGAGATCATCGGTAAAGCCCATCTGCGAGAAATGCAAGATAATAAAGAGAAACGGAAAAGTCATGGTTATCTGTGACAATCCCAAGCACAAGCAGAAACAAGGTTGATAATCACCGGCAATGCCGGTGCTTAAGTTATAACTGCGCAGAGAATGCGCTGAAGAACATCCCGTTTATATTGCGCCCAAGCCTTTGAAACAGCTGACGGTTGCGCGACGGAAGATGGGAACAGGAGGAGAATATGGCTCGTATAGCCGGAGTAGACTTACCAAGAGAAAAAAGAGTAGAAATCGGCCTGACGTACATTTACGGCATAGGCAGATCTACGGCTTCTGCTATCCTTAAGAAAGCCGGTGTTGATCCCGGAACAAGAGTAAAGGACCTTTCCGAGGAAGAAGCGGGAGCGATAAGGAAAATAATCGACGCAGATCATGATGTGGAAGGAGATCTCAGAAGAGATGTTTCGCTTAATATCAAGAGACTCATGGAGATCGGCAGCTACAGAGGCATCAGACACAGAAGAGGACTGCCCACAAGAGGACAGAATACAAAAACAAATGCAAGGACCCGTAAGGGTCCCAAAAAGACTGTCGGTCGTAAAAAGAAGAGCGCACAGTAGTAAGGAGGTAGAAAAACATGGCTAAAGCTGTAAAAAAAGCAGTACGCAAAAAGAAAAGAGAACGCAAGAATATTGAAAAAGGCCAAGCTCATATCCAAGCTACCTTCAACAATACACTTGTTACACTGACTGACTTGTCAGGAAACGCACTTTCATGGTCCAGTGCGGGATCCCTTGGATTCAAAGGATCAAGGAAATCAACACCTTTCGCAGCACAGATGGCTGCGGAAGAAGCGGCCAAGGCTGCAATGGAGCACGGACTCAAAACTGTTGAAGTATATGTAAAAGGGCCCGGATCCGGAAGGGAAGCGGCCATAAGAGCCCTTCAGAGCGCAGGACTTGATATAACCATGATCAAGGATATCACGCCTATACCCCACAACGGATGCAGACCACCCAAGAGAAGAAGAGTATGAGGAAAGGAGGAAGAAATTAAATGGCAAGATATACAGATCCAAGCTGCAGATTATGCAGAAGAGAAGGACAAAAGCTCTTTCTTAAAGGCGAAAGATGCTACAGCACAAAATGTTCCATGGAAAAAAGAAGTTTTCCTCCCGGACAGCATGGACAGGGCAGAAAAAAGGTTTCTGAATACGGACTTCAGCTGAGAGAAAAACAAAAGGCAAAAAGATTTTACGGACTTCAGGAAGCACAGTTTCGGAACACATTCGACAAAGCTTCAAGAAAGACCGGAATAACAGGTGAAAATCTGCTTATAATGCTGGAAACAAGACTTGACAATGTGGTATTCAGACTGGGATTCGCTTCTTCCAGAAAAGAAGCCAGACAACTGGTGACCCACGGGCATTTTCAGGTTAACGGCAAAAAAGTCGATATACCTTCATATGCTGTTTCGGTTGGCGATGTTATAAAAATAAAAGAAAAAAGCACAAATTCTCCTAAGTTTAAGGAGATCAAAGAGATGTCGATTACCGTACCTGCATGGGTAAGCGTGGATGTTGAAAAACTCGAAGGCAAAATAGTAGCGATGCCCGTAAGGGACGACATCGATACACCTATTGCAGAGCACCTGATCGTTGAATTGTATTCCAAGTAAGGATGGATCCATATAACTTGGAAGGAAGGAGGATTTTTTAATGATAGAAATTGAAAAACCGACAATAGAATGTATATTTTCTGACGACGATGCTAATTACGGAAAATTTATTGTGGAGCCTTTGGAAAGGGGATACGGCACTACTCTGGGCAACAGCTTAAGAAGGATACTTCTCAGCTCACTGCCGGGAGCAGCCGTAACATCCGTAAAGATAGACGGCATCCTTCATGAGTTTTCGACGATACCGGGAGCAAAGGAAGATGTCACTGAGATAATACTCAACCTGAAAAAACTGGCCGTGAGATTGAGCGGAGCAGAGAGCACAAAGAGAGTGATAATAAATGCAGTGGGACCAAAAGAAGTGACTGCTGCAGATATAATTTCAGATGCTGATATGGAAATATTCAATCCGGATCTTCATATCGCCACATTGGAAGAAAACGCATCTCTGGTCATGGAGATCAACTTGGCAAACGGCAGAGGATATGTGCCTGCAGAACAGAACAAGACAGAAAGCACTCCTATTGCCGTTATCCCCGTTGATTCCATTTTTACACCCGTTGCAAAGGTGAACTTTACGGTGGAGAATACAAGAGTAGGACAGGTAACAGATTATGATAAACTGATACTTGAAATATGGACCGACGGATCAATTACACCGGAAGAGGGAGTATCCATCGGAGCAAAAATAATGCAGGAGCATCTCAATCTGTTCGTACAGCTTACAGATGATACCGAATCCATGGAAATAATGGTTGAGAAAGAAGAAGATCAGAAAGAGAAGGCCCTGGAAATGACAATAGAAGAACTTGAACTTTCTGTCAGGTCATTCAATTGTCTCAAGAGAGCGGCAATAAATACAGTAGAAGAACTGACCCATAAATCGGAAGACGATATGATGAAAGTCAGAAATCTCGGAAAGAAATCTCTTGATGAAGTTAAACTTAAACTGGAAGAACTGGGTCTTGGACTTCGTGAAACCGACGAATAGATGAAAGGAGGCAGCAAAATGCCAGGCTATAAAAAACTGGGTAGAGATTCAGCACACAGAAAATCGATGCTGAGAAATCTGGTGACCGATCTTTTGAGAGAAGAAAGGATCTCTACAACAAATGACAGAGCCAAGGAAGCCGGCAGGCAGGCAGAAAAAATGATCACCCTTGCAAAGCGCGGTGACCTTCATGCCAGAAGACAGGTGATGGCATATGTGTATGACGAAGACGTTGTAAAAAAATTATTTGACGATATAGCACCGAAATATGCCGATAGAAACGGCGGTTATACAAGGATACTGAAGCTGGGCCCAAGACAGGGCGACTGTGCAGAAGTGGTCTTCCTGGAGCTTGTCTGATACCATAAGAATTAAAGGACTCTTATCATGAGTCCTTTTTTTTCATATCTTCTTTTATGGCTTTTTTTGATTCCTTTTTAATACCCGTTTCCTTTTCCTGTTCCCCTCCGTCCTTGACTTCCTGCCTTCTTTCTTCTTTTCTTTTTTTCTGGAAGGCTATCCATCTATAGCAGAATATCTGGAGAACTCCCGCAACAGGCACAGCCAGTACCATCCCGGCTATACCGGCGTAGTAACCGCCTATACTTACCGCCAGAAGGACAAAAAGAGGGTGCAGTCCCGTGGAAGAACCCACGACCCTTGGATATATAAGGTTGCCGTCTATCTGCTGTATAACAAGAAGTATGATGACGGCGATGACGCCCTGCCAGACATTCTCTGTAATGAATCCCACGAGAAATGCGGGAACCATTCCCAGGATAGGCCCGAAATAAGGGATGATATTGCATATACCCGCAAATATACCTATAAATACTGCGAATTCCAGTCCTGCGATCGTTAGACCTATTGATGAAAGGGTGGCGACGATAACTGTATCTATAAGAACTCCCCGAATGAAACGGGACAGCACATCATTGATTTCCGTAAGAGTCCCGTTTATTGCAGAGCAGGCTTTTTGCGGCAGTACAAGATCAAGGAACCCGTTCCAGAGGTGCTTGAAAAAATCCTTGTCTATAAGCAGATAGATACTTATAATAAGGCCTATAACAAAATCAACTATGCTACCGAACAGACCCGTAACCGCACTTACTATGGCACCGGCAGAAAGGTTTTTGCTTATCCACGAAAGAATAGCGTCAGCGGCGTCGTTTATCCTTTCGGAGATGGCTCCTCCGGGCAGATCTGATACCCAGTTTCTTATGTTTTCCTCATACAGAGCCACGTTGTTTGCTATATCTCCGGCGGCGGCAGGAAGACTTCCCAAAAGTAATTTTCCCACCAGTAAAGATGCCAGGAGATAAATCAGAAGTGATATCAGTATTATTATAATCACATATGTAATAATGATGCTGGCAAGTCTGCTGCGATATTTTTTTCTTTTGTATTTCTTTTTGGCCGACGGTTTTTCATTGCCGGAAAGAGGCGGCGGATCCTTGAAGATCCTGCTCATAAATCTGATATCGATGCCGTTGACAAGGGGATTTATTATATATGCCAGAAGAAGACCTATAAAAAGAGGTGTAAGTGCATCAAGAATACTTAAAAGGGCACTGCCGGTGGTCACGGCTATAAGATCAAAGTTCTTTATTATAAAATATATTATACATAATACGGCAACTGTAAAAATAATAAAAAAGCTATAGCTTTTCATCATTCTGTTTTTCATGAATTCCTGCAGTCTTTTCATATGAGATCATCTCCATCAATGGGCGGACAGTTGTGCTTGAAGTAAACTTCCGAAACATTCAACTTAATCATTATACACCATATTCCAAAGTAAAAAAAGAAGCAAGAAACAATAAAGGGCAGCGTTTGGTTCCCTGTCTGTCAATATAATAAAAACGGCAGACCATTGGCCTGCCGTTTTGAGCTTCA
>JAAYYX010000149.1 GCA_012515135.1 Clostridiales bacterium
CAGTTGGTAGAGCAAGGGACTGAAAATCCCTGTGTCCTTGGTTCGATTCCGAGTCTGAGCACCACCCTTAGGGGCCGTCGATACCGTTGATTTCAACGCTTCGGCGGTTTTTTTCATTTCCATTTTAGTACTTACAATAGTTTCCATTTGGGCATGTTTATGGCAAAAAAAATGCGGTTTTGGCTCAAAAATTATAAAATCATGGTGAGAATATTTGCCAACATATATATTGTTGAAGTTAAATCCAGCTCAAATATAAGGGGAAGGGTTACTGGTATATTAAATTTGTAACGGCTATGTCTAATAGGGATACTCTCTATAGGAACATTTCGGTCAATTCTACTGATAGG
The DNA here is from genome assembly GCA_012515135.1 of Clostridiales bacterium. Classification (GTDB taxonomy): domain Bacteria; phylum Bacillota; class Clostridia; order Peptostreptococcales; family Anaerovoracaceae; genus UBA1422. Next base: position 351 of record JAAYYX010000149.1, read on the forward strand.
AGAATTGAGTATATAGACTCTACGATGGCAACACAAAAAGGAGAATGTGTAAAAAGACAAATAGAGTGAATATGCTCGTTATTTATATTAAAGTAAAAGAAATAATACAGTTCTTTTATTTTGGTTACCGTAGAAAACAGTAAACAGAAAAAACAAAAAATGAAAAAGTAAAGTGGTGATATCATGAAAATATTATTTGTATATCCGGAGATCCCTGTAACATATTGGGGCTTTCAGTATGCTTTGAAATTAATTTCAAAGAAGGCGGCATATCCGCCCTTGGGGCTTATTACCATCGCATCATTGGTCCCGGATCATCATGAAAAAAAATTGATTGATCTTAATGTGGAAAAGCTTTCCGATAAAGATTTACAATGGGCTGATTATGTTTTTATCAGCGCCATGGTCATACAGAAAGCATCGGTCAGAAAAATTATAGAAAAATGTAAATTTAATGATGCAAAAATCGTTGCAGGCGGCCCATTGTTTACGGCTGAACCAAACATGTATGATGATGTCGATCATTTGGTATTGAATGAAGGAGAAATAACGATACCTGAGTTTTTAAGTGATATGGCAAACGGTACACCTAAGCATATATACACAGCAAATGAATTTGCCGATGTTAGGGAAACTCCTGTGCCCCAGTGGTCTTTGCTGAAATTGAAAAAGTATGGTTCGCTCAACATCCAGTATTCTCGCGGCTGTCCTTTCAACTGTGATTTTTGTGATATAACAAATCTCTTCGGGCATGTACCAAGGACAAAAAATACTTCTCAGATCATTGCGGAGCTGGATGCTATTTATAAAACAGGATGGAAAGGCGAATTATTTTTTGTAGATGACAACTTTATCGGAAACAAGAAAAAACTGAAGGAAGAAATACTTCCGGCTATCATTGATTGGATGGAAGAGCATGATAGACCCTTTGGCTTTCTCACCGAAGCATCGATCAATATGGCGGATGACGAGATATTGATGAGGATGATGGTTGAAGCTGGGTTTAACAGTGTATTTGTTGGAATTGAAACTGTTGATGAGATATGCCTTCAGGAATGCCAGAAAACTCAAAATCAAAATCGCGATATGGTTGTTTGCGTCAAAAGTATCCAAGAAGCTGGAATGGAGGTCCTTGGGGGATTTATAGTGGGGTTTGATAATGAAAGCGAAACTATTTTTAACAGAATAATAAATTTCATCCAGGAAAGCGGTATCGTTACAGCAATGGTAGGCTTGCTGAATGCCCCCATTGGGACAAAGCTTTATAAAAGACTTCAGGAGGAAGACCGCATTGATGATGACTTTACAGGCGACAATACAGATTTCTCCATGAATTTTATTCCCAAAATGGACAGAGGCGTACTTGAGAAAGGCTATAAACATATTATTTCTACTATTTATTCACCTGAATATTATTATTCCCGCATCATAACTTTATTGAACAACTATAGACCTGCAAAAATTACGGAAAATGTTTCATTTACAAATATAATAGCATTTTTCAGAAGCATTTTCAGAATAGGTATAGTAGGCAAAGACCGTAAGTATTATTGGAAGCTGATTCTTTGGGCTATACGCCATCGACCGGATGTGTTTCCTATTGCAGTAAGATTTCTGATTTATGGATATCATTTCAGAAAAATATATGAAATAGAAGCAGCAAAGTGATAATACTCCAGCAAGACCCCCTTTGATCATGAGTTTTGGATGTTTTGTTTTTCATGTTATTTTGGGCAAATCAAAGTTATAAAAATACTTTTCGACGGACAAGATGCTTTATAATAATGCTTTTATGCTTGAATTCCATATCCCCCTATAATATAATTTGCTTTGAAAGCAGTTTAAGGCGAAAGGTGTGGGGACATGGAAAACCTGAAGCATGTTATTTCCAAAAATATCGTCGATTTGCGAAAATCGATGAACTGGACCCAGGCGGAGCTTGCTCAGAAATTAAATTATTCTGACAAAACTGTTTCAAAATGGGAAAGGGCAGAAGCGATTCCCGATATAATTGTTTTAAAGGCGATCGCAGATCTGTTTGAGGTAAGCGTGGATTATTTACTGGTTGCAGATCATGAGGAGAAGAGACCTTCATCTCAGCAGGTTTCCAGACATCAGCTACATAATCGCCTGATTATCGCATTTCAGTCAGTAATCGGGATAGTTCTCATCGCCACAATTGGATTCGTGATTTTGAAACTTTTTCGAATAGAGTTGGATTTTTCAGCATGGATGACATACATATATGCTTTGCCGGCAGTACTGGTAGTTTTGTTGGTTTTAAATTCTGTCTGGGGTAAATATAAAATTAATTTTGTAATCATTTCTTTTCTTCTCTGGAGTATTTTGTTGATAATATATTTGTCTTTTATTTCAAAGAATGTATGGCTTGTTTTTATTATTGGTATACCGGCACAGGCAATTATCTTGTTATGGGCCAGTTTTAGGTTGAAAGAAAAGTAATATTTGTTCTGTGGCATGCAGAAAATCGGAATCAAAGAAAAAGCTTCTGCTTGACGGTAAAGAGAATATGTCGGCATTGGTCTGGCTCCAAAAGACGAACCGGTTTCTGATCAAAAAAAGCGATAAAATAAATCAACTCAAAGGAGGAAAAAATGGCACAGCTGTTTTATAAATACAGCACTATGAATGCGGGAAAATCCATAGAAGTTATAAAAGTAGCCTACAATTACGAAGAGCGGGGGAAAAGAACCCTTGTGATGACTCCGGCTGTTGGAGACAAACATGGAACGGGGGTCATAACTTCAAGGATAGGCATCCAGAGAGAAGCCATACCCATAGGGAATGAAACCAATATACTTGAACTTTTCATGAAAGAAAATGCCAAAGAAAAAGTTGATTGTGTCCTCATTGATGAATGTCAGTTCTTAAGGAAGCATCATGTTCAGGAACTGGTGGAAATAGTGGACAGCTGCGACACTCCCGTATTGGCCTTCGGACTAAAAAACGATTTCAGAAATGAGCTTTTCGAGGGGTCGTACTATATGCTTGTATATGCAGATAAAATAGAAGAAATAAAAACCATATGCTGGTGCGGCCGGAAAGCCACCATGGTGGCCAGAGTGGTCGACGGAAAAATGGTCAAGGAGGGCAAGCAGATAATGGTAGGAGGCATGGACATGTATGTTCCCCTTTGCAGGAAGCACTATAATGACGGCAGGCTGGGCCCCGAAATGAAACAAAAAAAATAACAGAAAACTGTCTTTTGAAAAGACAGTTTTTTATATCCGACATCCCTGCCGGCTTCCCCGCCCACGCCTTTGGTGCCGTCCCTGTTGGGAAAGTTAAAGCCGCCGTCGATGGAAAGCTTTATTACTTTGCCCCCGAACCGGCTCTTAAGGTAAGAACTTACTGAATTGAAAACATGGTTTTCAAAAGAATATGATGGCACTGTGCCATTTGTGGAGGCGTTGTTGTTTATCATTTCCAGATATCCTTTTGCAATAAAGTGACAGTTATGTATGCTTTTTTCTACTATAATATGGTATAATATTTCTTTGATAATGTGAAGAAAAGTTTCATGAAAGGAACCTTTAAGATGAAGGGCGTAAAAAAGACGGGGCCTCTTTCCGACAGTACAGAGATGGTCAGAGAAGGCACATTTAAATACGTCAATATAAGCAGTATAGAAAAAAACAAAGCAAA
>JAAYYX010000150.1 GCA_012515135.1 Clostridiales bacterium
GATAAAGGAGAAATTCACCTTTTGCCGGATGTGATATGTGGTTTTCATAGCAAAGTCCTGTACGCATTTCTCCATAAGGTATCCATATGCCCTCACCACTCCACCTGACATGTATGAACTTGCTCTTGATGGGAAGCATTTCCCTGAATACTTTGCAGGTCATTGGAGCTTCATTCTCAAGAAGTTCGCCTTTGAATATGAAATCTCCCGATGTTATTTTTATTTTACTCATTTTCTGTTCTCCTTATACGTTTTTCTATTTAATATTATACCATATTGTTTTGCAGCAAAAAAGGTCGAGAAACTATTTCATTATTTATGTATTATCTGAGTTACTCTTGGTTTTTTCGAATGGGAATAGGCAAAAATAGTCGGGATATGATTTTTTCGCTATGTTAGAATAAATAAGGATGTGGATACAGTTATGCATGAGCATATAATGGCTGTACAAAAAATGTTTTTATTCAAATAATAGAAAAACCCAAAAGAAAAGTACTTATAAAACGCGGAGTCACCGCTGAAGATTATTTTGATTACTGCGAGGAGGACGGTTGTGAAATATGGGGGCTATTGACAAGCATGAGATCTCTCTGTGGAGAGCCTGTTTCTATGTGGTTGCCTGATGAATACAGACCAGTCGGCACCTCAAAATATGTTCAGGGAGTAGAAGTTTCCGAAGACTACGAAGGTAATCTCCCCGAAGGATTTGACACAATAACCCTATCGGCATCCAAATAATTTTTCATCCGAGAGCGACATCAAGGATCATCATGACCGAAAACCCAACCGCAAAGAAAACAGTCCCGATGTTGGAGTGGCCGCCTTCTGTCATTTCCGGTATAAGTTCTTCAATAACAACGTATATCATTGCCCCGGCAGAAAATGCCAGGAGATAAGGAAGAACAGGTATAATAAGGCCTGCCGCCATTATTGTAAGCAAAGCAGCTGCAGGCTCAACCGCTCCCGAAAGAATGCCCATCAAAAAAGCTTTTGCTTTGCTCATCCCTTCTGCCCGCAAGGGCATTGAAACCACTGTCCCTTCCGGGAAGTTCTGTATGGCTATGCCGATCGAAAGAGCCAGGGCTGCTGCGATGGTTATTTCAGTTTGTCCTGAAATGAACCCGGCATACACCACCCCGACTGCCATTCCTTCCGGTATGTTATGTATGGTCACGGCAAGAATGAGTTTTGTTTTTTTTGGAAGCTTACTTTTTGGACCTTCGTTCTCATTTCCCGTCACATGAAAATGCGGTATTATATGATCCAACAAGAGCAAAAAAAGTATACCTGCCCAGAATCCCGCAACTGCCGGCACAAAAGAAAAACTCCCCATGTGTCCCGACTGTTCAATTGGAGGGATCAAAAGGCTCCAAACTGAAGCCGCCACCATCACACCCGCTGCAAATCCCGTAAGTGCTTTCTGCAGTTTCAGATCGATGGATCTTCGCATAAAAAAAACACAGGCAGCACCAAAAGATGTGCCGATAAAAGGTATCATTATCCCTCTTATTACTTCTGCTGTCATAAAGTCTTTCCCTCTATCAGAACTTTGAAATCAATTCGTCCAGCGAGCATATATTTGCACCGTATACTTCTTCAAGATATTTTAGACCGCTTTCATAGTCTTGCTTTGTAAAAGAATCTGTTGTTTCTCTGGGTACTTCTATATCGTATCCCAGATAGTAAGCATCTGCTGCTGTATGTCTGCAGCACATATGAGCATGCAGTCCCGTTATTATAAGAGTGTCCACACTAAGCTCTTTGAGAAGAAGTGTCATATCTGTCTGATAGAAACCGCTGTAACGCCTCTTGGGGACTACATAGTCAC
>JAAYYX010000151.1 GCA_012515135.1 Clostridiales bacterium
ACAAGTCTTATGCAAGGGAACAGGAAAAAAACTATAACAGATTTTATGATGCCCTGTTGGCTTCAGGTATAAATATTCCCATGCGCACTTTTGCCAACAGCGCCGCCATAATGGAGCTGCCTTCAGTGTGGTTTGACTCTGTCCGCCCCGGCATAATCCTTTACGGATGCTACCCTTCCCACGAAGTGGATAAAAGTCTCATTGATTTAAAACCGGTAATGTCTGTAAGAGCCAATATTGTAAGACTGGCCCTTATGCCCGAAGGCACTTCTGTAAGTTACGGAAGAAAATTCATCGCAAAAAGAGAGAGTCTTATAGCTACCATACCTTTGGGATACGCAGACGGATTTCCCCGTCCCTATTCCCAGGCGGGACGAGTTCTGGTAGACGGCGTTTTTGCTCCCATTGCCGGCAACATATGTATGGATCAGTGCATGATCGATGTTACTGATGTTCCGGGAGTAAAAGTTGGGGATGAAGTCACAATAATTGGAGATAGCGGGGAAAATACCATTCTTGCCGATGATATAGGTGATGCCACCGGTACCATCAACTACGAAATAGTCTGTGCTTTCGGACAAAGGCTTCCGAAGGTCTATATAAAATAGGGGGTTTTTATGAAAACCAGAGAAAAAATAAAAAGTACTGCCATAGAGATGTTCAATGGAAAAGGTGCATCTAATGTAAGTACTGTTATTCTGTCAGAAAAAATGGACATAAGTCCCGGTAATCTTTATTATTATTTTGAAAACAAAGAGCATATCATACGATGTATATGGGAAGAAGATATGCTTCCGGAAAACAGCAAGATTTTTTCCAGCGGTCCTTCGGCAGAGTCTGCGGAGGGTATTCCGGAATTTCTGATCGGCATCTCCCATTATTTCATCCGTTATCGCTTCTTTTATCTTGAGCTTTTTACTGTCCTGAAAAACGATCCCATCATGTGTAAAAATTACATGAAACATATTAAAAAAATACGCTCTCAGCTCCTGAAAATTTTTGAAAGCTGGGAAGCCCGGGGAATAATGGATGAGATCCCCGAAACACAAAAACACTATCTTGCAGATGATTTACTGTATGCCGGATTTTCCTCTGTAAAAATGTCTTCTGTAATAAACGAAAAAACCGATCCCAAAGTACTTGTCCGTAATTCTGTCATGCATATGTACTTTGTTCTGACGGGATTTTTAACTGAACCTTCCAAACAGAAGCTCAACACCCTGCTCGAAGAAAAGGGCTTTAATTTCTCCGGGTCAGGTTTTTGATTTTTTATGGGCACCTTTTGCTTTTTCATTAAAGGCTTTTGGTTTTTCATGTAAGGCTTTTGTTTTACATTAAAGGCTTTTCCTTTTTCATGAAAAGCTTTTGGTTTACATTAAAAAAGCACGGCAAACCATATTTTACAGTCTGCCGCACTTTCAGGATGAAAAGCTTTTGCCTTTACGCAATCTTATTTTACTTTTATTTTTTTGATCTCTGAAAAGTCACCATATACCTTTTTTCCTTTCAATATCTTGTAAGCCTTTATCTTATAACTGTATACTTTTCCTTTCTTTATTCCCATGCTTTTGTATTGTTTGCTGTATGATGCCTTAAGTGTTTTTACATTTCTGAACTTGCCTTTGCTGCCTTCTTTTTTATAGACAACATACCCGTCTGCATCTTTTACTTTTTTCCAGCTTATCAAAATATTGCCGCCTCTGTTTTGTATCTTTTTTATTACTGCTTTTGCCGGTTTTGGAACTGAACTTTTAACCTTGGAAAAAGGGCTTTTTTCATTTCCGCTTATCGCCCGCACTTTGTAATAATATTTTTTTCCTGTTTTTAATTTGTTATTGATCCATGTGGTTTTTCTGGTGGTTTTCACCTTCTTGAATCCTTTGTTCTTTTTTACGGATCTGTATACCCGGTATTTCTCTGCTCCGACAATTTTTGTCCAGCTTATTTTTATACTGCTTGCACTTCTGTTTACTGCTTTTACAGAAGGAGCATCCATTGTAACTTTAACTTCTGCCCATGGCGCAGTGATGTTACCGGTTACAGTTGAACCAAAATTATCATATGTAACGGACCCCTTTGCTGATATATAGTAAGTTCCCGGCTTATTAAAAGAAATCAATGCTATTCCTTCGGCATCAGTGGTCATCCCGGGAAGTACAGTCAGGAGACCTGTGCTTTTATCAACGCTGCACAAACGCGTTCCTGTATTGGGTCTTACAGCTGTTCCCCAAGTGTCGGCTTTTATTGTGAGCCGGAACTTCCGGCCGGTTTTTGCACTGTAACTGTTTTTGTCAAAGCATGAATAAAGATCTGAAAATGATTCTCCCACATAAACCGATTCGATCATATCTCCGTTTGATACGTCAGTCTGATCAACGCTGTATAAAGACATGCTTCTGTTGATGTAATAAAGCGTATTCATTGTACTCCGGCCGAACCATTTTGTGACAGAATAAGAATCGTATGCATCGCTGTAGGAAAAATCAAGATAGTTTGTCTTGGAAGTATTATTGAAAGCATTTCCGTATTTTTTTATACAGGCTGCAATAAGAACATCGATTACAGTAACTCCGTTTTCCTGTTCTCGTATGCCATAATATTCGTTTGAAAGATCCGACGAAACAGTGAGTTCCTGCCTGGGCATAATAAAACGTTCTGCGTCGGAGGCATTGAACCATACCTTCACGGTAACCGGTCCGACATCCGCTGATGCAAAAGCCGGAAAAATTGTGAAAACCATAGCAAAAGATACTATAAGTGCTATGATGTTTTTGTTTTTTGTTTTTTTCATTTTTCTCCTCTCTTTCTTTTACGTTTCTTCTTGGTTGTTTTGTGTTTGGTGGTTTTTGTGTTTTTTCAATTTCGTGTTTTGGGTGCTTTTTAAATTCTCCGGCTTCGATGCTTTTTGATTTTCATGGTTTTGTTGCTTTTTCAATTTTGTGGTTCAATGTTTTTTGAATTCTCTTATTTGACTTTTTTATAGCTGATATTTGAGTAATTGCCTATTATCGTTTTCTTTTTCACTTTTGTGTAAGCCCGGACTTTATAAAAATACTTTTTTCCTTTTTTCAGGTTTTTGTTTGTCCATGATCTTGCAGAACTCTTTTTAATGGTTTTTATCTTTTTATATTTGCCCGTTTTCTTGACAGCTCTGTAAACAAC
>JAAYYX010000152.1 GCA_012515135.1 Clostridiales bacterium
AATTTCATTGGAGGGTATTCTGCTCTGGTTCACAAGGGATTTTCCGCAGGAGATCTGGAACTTATCCGTTCGATCCCCAGGGTCCTTTCTGAGACAGAATTCGTATGCTCTTGTGTAAATGTGGGCAGTACCAGATCGGGAATAAACATGGATGCGGTCAGGCTGATGGGAAAAGTCATAAAAGAGACTTCTCTCCTTACAAAAGACCGGCAATGCATAGGTGCTGCAAAACTGGTTGTCTTCTGCAATGCTCCCGAAGACAACCCCTTCATGGCCGGTGCCTTTCACGGTCCGGGAGAACCGGACTGTATAATCAACGTGGGTGTTTCGGGTCCCGGTGTCGTGCGGGCTGCCCTTGCAAAAATGGATGATGATGAAGATCTTAACGCTGTATCCGATACCATCAAAAAAACAGCTTTTAAAATAACAAGAATGGGTCAGCTGGTAGGCGCAGAAGCTTCCGCCGCCCTGGGAGTGCCCTTTGGTATAATAGATCTTTCCCTGGCCCCTACCCCTGCAGTGGGCGATTCGGTAGCTCATATACTGGAAGAGATCGGCCTTGAAAAATGCGGGTGCTGGGGCACAACGGCAGCCCTTGCCATGCTAAACGATGCTGTCAAAAAGGGTGGAGTCATGGCTTCGGGGAATGTGGGCGGTCTTTCGGGCGCTTTCATTCCCGTCACAGAGGATGCAGGTATGATATCCGCTGCCGGGTCGGGAGCCCTCTGTCTGGAGAAACTCGAAGCAATGACGGCAGTATGTTCTGTGGGTCTTGATATGGTAATAATCCCCGGCGATACCCCGGAAGAAGTGATATCTGCCATGATCGCCGATGAAGCGGCCATAGGAATGATAAATTCCAAGACAACGGCGGTCAGAGTCATCCCCGCCATAGGTTCAAATGAAGGAGATGAACTGGATTTCGGGGGTCTTTTGGGCAAAGGTCCCGTCATGAAAGTAAACAGATATTCTCCCGCAAAAATGATCAACAGGGGCGGCAGGATACCGGCTCCCATGCAGAGCTTAAAAAACTAAAAGTCAGAAACTACTTATTGGGATTTTCCCTTTTGCCTGCGCTGATCGACTTCATAACACCTCACCTTCTTGTATTTTCCCTTGTCATGACGTTTTTATGTCGTATAATGACTGTATAAGGAGGTGTTTTTATGTCTATCAAAGCCTCATATATATTCCCCCACCCGCCGCTTATTATCCCGGATGTGGGACGGGGCCAGGAGAATGATATCTCCGCCACAGTCGATGCCTGCATGAAGTGTGCAGAGCAAATATCAAATATCAAACCGGATACTATAATAGTGATTTCGCCTCACACTACCATATATGCAGATTATTTTCATATATCCAAGGGGCATAAAGCCTTTGGCAGCATGGCCCGTTTCAACGCATATAATGTACGTATGGAAGTTCTTTATGATGAAGAAATGGTTTCTGCTATTTCAGCTGAAGCCTTTGCTTCAGATCTGCCTGCGGGCACGGAAGGTGAAACCGACAAGAATCTGGATCATGCCACCTTTATTCCTCTATGGTTCGTAAATAAGTTTTATACCGATTATCAAGCTGTAAGAATGGGGTTTTCCGGTCTTTCTCCCCATGAACACTATTCTTTCGGAAAATGTATCGCACGGGCATCCGAAGCCTTGGGAAGAAGCACCGTCATAATTGCCAGTGGCGACCTTTCACATAAACTGACTTCTGAAGGTCCCTACGGTTTCGCCGGCGAAGGTCCTGAATTTGACAGAAAAATAACATCCGCCATGGCCAAGGGGGATTTTCTGGAATTTCTTTCTATGCCACCTTCCCTTTGTGAAAAGGCCGGAGAATGCGGACTCAGATCTTTTCAGATAATGTCGGGAACTCTGGACGGACTTTTCGTAAAGCCGGAGCTTCTTTCCTATGAAGGGCCTTTCGGCGTGGGATACGGTGTGGCTTCTTTCAAAGTGACAGGTACAGGCAACAAAAGACATTTCGATGAAGAATATCTGTCATTGGAGCAAGACCGAGTATCAAAAACAAAGTCAAATGAAAGTGAAATAGTGAAACTCGCAAGAAAAAGTCTTGAGGGATATGTTAATACAGGAAAGCATGCACCCCTGCCAAAAAATCTTTCAGATGAACTCACCCAAAAGAAAGCAGGAGTTTTTGTTTCTCTGAAAAAACACGGTCAGCTAAGAGGCTGTATCGGTACAACTTCTCCGACAACAGAAAGCATTGCCGCAGAAGTTATCCAAAATTCGGTCTCTGCCGGCATGAATGATCCAAGGTTCCCTTCCGTAAGAAAAAACGAACTGAAGGATCTTTCCTACAGCGTGGATGTTCTTGGTTCTGCCGAGCCTATAGATTCCCCTTCAATGCTTGATCCAAGGCGCTACGGAGTCATCGTGAAATCCGGCCTTAAAAGAGGACTTCTACTTCCCGACCTTGAAGGCATAGACACAGCAGAAGAACAGATAAAAATCGCCTGCAGCAAAGCCGGTATTGATCCGGGAGAAGATATTTCCCTTGAACGGTTTGAAGTGGTGCGTTACAAATGACAGAAAACAAAAAGGCAGGATCCGCCATATGCGGTATATGTCCCCGCAGATGCCACCTTCACCCGGGACAATATGGATTTTGCCGGGCACGGAAAAATGAAAGCGGCCTAATAACATGTGATAATTACGGCAGGATAGTTTCCCTCGCCCTGGATCCCATAGAAAAAAAACCACTTAAACATTTCCGGCCCGGAAGCATGATACTTTCCGCCGGCAGTTACGGATGCAATCTTTTGTGCCCATTCTGCCAGAACCACAGACTCTCAATGGCTTCCCGGGAAGATATCCCCTGGGAATACATTTCTCCCGATAAAATAACGGAAACTGCCCAAAATCTTAAAGACCGGGGTAATATCGGCGTGGCTTTTACTTACAATGAGCCTCTTATAAGCTATGAATATGTTTATGACTGTTCAATATCCTTAAAGAAAAAATCAATGAGCCCTGTCCTTGTTACAAACGGATACATATGTGAAGACCCCTTAAAAAAGCTTCTGCCGCTTATCGATGCCATGAACATAGATCTGAAGGCATTCACAAAGGGTTTTTACTATAAGATCGGAGGAGACCTTGAAACGGTAAAGAGAAGCATCATGCTGGCATCCGAATTCTGTCATATAGAAATAACTACCCTTGTGATACCGGGTATGAATGACTCCCATGATGAAATGGAAAAAATGTCATCATGGCTGGCGGGCATAGATAAAGACATCCCTTTGCATGTGAGCCGTTTCTTTCCCCGGTATGAAATGTCTTATAAAGATCCCACTCCGGTCAAAAGCATTTACGAATTGGCCGATACTGCAAGAAAGCATCTAAAATATGTGCATACGGGCAACTGCTGACTTTTATTCAATTCCGCAAAGGTATATTTCCCTTCTCATCTCACCTACTTTTGTTATAATATCCTTTATGGAGTGATGCCCTTTTTTCATGCTTTCTTTTATATGATCAAGATATTTACAGGCTTCCTCTGCCGCCCCCTCAGAAAGACTGTCGATATAAAATGATATATTATCATTAAGGCTTTTGGATTTGTTTTCTGAAGGTATATAAGCTATCTTTACATCCTTTTGTTTTAGATTGTAGTAAACAGTTTCCGGCGTAAGAGTTATCTTGAGGGGATCTATAAGAAATTCCGTGGATTTATTCAGGCTCAGAAGGGTTTTCTCAAGTATCTCGAACACATCTCTGACCTTTGATATTTGAAGCTCTTTTACAGAAGCATATCCACTGCACTCATAAGTTATTTTTCGTTTTCCCCCATAACTTGAAAAAGACATGGGAATAATGAAATCACATAGCCCTGAAAGCAGTACTTTTTCCTCAAAGGACTTTATGCTTTCTTCCGGGATCTCGATCTGATAGTTCTTTTCTTTAAGATCCATTCTATACACCTCCGCATTTCAGGCATGGAGTATAACCTCTCTCTTCCGCCTGATATTTTTCCATTGAAATAACATATTTATCAACCATTTTGCAGTCTCCTCTATGATATGCATATCCTGATGTCATAAAGCAGTAAACCATATTGCCGTTTCGGACACTTTCCGGATGACAAAGTCTGCAGGGAGAGTAACTGCCTGTAACGTTATTGTTTTTTATCATTTGCCTCGGATATGAGGCGATATGGCTGCAGCTCTCTTTATGATATCTGATCCCGGAATATGGAAAGACCCAGACTGTCCTTGAATCCAGTTCTTTCTCCATATCGGCAAACGGCATGGGCCCATTTCTTCCTGAATATCCTATGAAGCCTCTGGATCTCAATCTTTCTTTCCCGTCAAATCCTTCCTTTAGTTTAA
>JAAYYX010000153.1 GCA_012515135.1 Clostridiales bacterium
AATTCTTTGGAATGGTATGAAATGAATTTCAGTCCGGAAGTGACCAAGATACAGGATGATATGTTCTGGGGGGAAAAGAACAAAAATAATCTGTTCTGGGGCACCGGAAAGGGATTCGCAAAAGCTGAAGTTAGCGAGGCCACCAGGAGCCTGGCATCGAAACAGACTGAAATCAAAAATAAAAACAGTGATGAAATGCAGAGCGGGAATAAGGATGAAAAGAAAACAGACTTCACCAAAGAAATAAAAATATATGAAAAAGCAGTCAAGGATCAGATGGAGATTTTTAAGGATCTGTGCAACAGGGAGATCTCGGATATAAAAGAGCTTTCGCGTATGATCTAAACTTTGATCTAAGTTTGTGATATAAGCATATGATATAAATATAAGCTTATATGAAAAGAGTGCCGTTTAAAGCACTCTTTTTTATTATATCCCCAGTATCAGGGATGCCATCACCAGGTATATGGTGGCTGAAAACATATCGGTAATAGAGGCGATCATGGGGTTGGCCATCAGCGCCGGATCTATTTTTATCTTTTTTGCCGCCATGGGCAGCATTCCTCCGATCACCTTTGCAAATGTCACTATTATAAGCATGGCTGCGGAAACCGTTACCGCTATTTTCCATGATTCTCCGTCTATCAGCATGACCTTTCCGAAATTCATGACACTCAGTATAAGGCCAACTGTTATGCTTATCCTGAATTCTTTCCAGAGTACTTTTAGTGCATCTTTCAGTTCCAGATCTCCAATGGCCATACTTCTTATTACCAGCGTTGATGTCTGGGAGCCGGTATTCCCTCCCGTTCCCATAAGAAGCGGAAGGTAGGCCACAAGAACTATCACCTGGGACAGAGTTTCTTCAAACTGGGATATTATCGCTCCGGTTATCATCAAAGAAACCATGAGGAATATCAGCCATGGCAGCCTGCTTTTGACATGCTGCCCGACACCCGTATTCAGGTACTCCGTAGTGGAACTGTCCATTACACCGGCCATCCTCTCTATGTCCTCGGTATTTTCTTCTTCGATTACATCAAGGATATCATCCATGGTTATTATTCCCACCAGACGCTGTTCGTTATCCACCACCGGCATGGCCAGATATCCGTATTTCTTGAACATCTCGGACACTTCTTCCTGGTCTTCATATACATTGATGGATACAAAATCTTCTCTCATTATGTCTGCGATCTTTGTATTGTCATCACTTACTACCAGTGTCCTCAGGGATACTATTCCCTTGAGTTTTCTGCTGCCTTCCTTTACATAACAGGTATATATGGTTTCGCTGTCCATCCCCTCATTCTTTATATATGCCAGGGCTTCTCTTACAGTCATTTCCTTTTCAAGGCTTATATAATCGGGAGTCATCAGTGTTCCGGCACAGTTGTCGGGGTAGTTAAGAAAAGTATTTATTTGATGTCTTTCCTTCTTGGGTGTTTTTTCAAGGATCTTGTCCACAACATTGGCGGGCAGTTCTTCCAGCACGTCAATCTTGTCGTCAAAATCAAGCTCATCAATTATGTAGGTCAGCTCTTTTTCTGTTATACGGTTTATTATTTCCTTCTGATCGTCCGAAGGCAGGCGGGAAAAAACCTCCACCGAAATATCTTTCGGCAGCATCCTGAATACTATAATAGTCGTATCGATACCTGTTTCTTCAAGTATTTCTTCTAGTGCTTCCGCTATATCGGCCTCGTTGTGTTCCAACAGTTTTTCCCTTGTTTTTTTGTAGTTTTTTTCTTTCAGCAGGACTATCATTTCCATGACAGCCTGATCAAATGTCTTTTTTTCTTCCATTTTCTTTACCTCCTTTCTTCGCATTTGATTAGTATACACTTTTTATGTGTTTATATCAACGGAATTGCAGTTAAGCAACTAAAATATTTTACAGAAAAATATTTTTTTTCTCAAGACGTTTTATTTGCTTCCGGGGCTTCACCGGCTCCGTTTTCTGAAAATTTTTACTTCATTGCCGCATTGCTCTTTTTAGTGAAATATATTGATAACTTACTGTCAGAATGATATAATCTTGTCAAATTGTGATTAATTATAATAGACAAAAAAATAAAAAAAGGAGAAAAAAACAAAATGGGAAACATTGCTCAGCAATACATCGAT
>JAAYYX010000154.1 GCA_012515135.1 Clostridiales bacterium
CCGGGCGAAGATTCCATCAGTGAGGTATACATGGTCTGGATAGAGTCTATGATCACAAAAACGGGTCCGAGCTCTTCAACAGAAGAACATATATTTTCTATATTTGTTTCTCCCATTATATAAAGATCTTTGCATATGCTGCTGCAGATCCTGTCTGCCCTCATTTTGATCTGTTCTTCTGACTCTTCTCCTGAAACATAAAGCACTCTTCCGTATTTTTCTGCGATTTTAAGTGCTGCCTGCATTATTACAGTGGATTTGCCTATTCCCGGTTCACCGGAAATCAAAGTGAGCGAACCCTTCACCATACCTCCGCCCAGCACTCTGTTCAATTCTCCTATTCCGGTATCTATTCTTTCCGGTCCTTCAGAGGACCTTATGTCTGTCAGGGCGGCAGGTTTTGTTCCCCTTTTTTCTGATTTTCCTATTCCTCTTTTATCTAAACCGTCAAAGGATAAAACCTTTTCCTCTACCATGGTGTTCCATGCCCCGCATATGCACTGTCCGATCCATTTGGGACTTTCATATCCGCATTCCTGACATACAAATACAGTCTTTTGTTTTTTTGTCATGATATCCTCCGTACAATTAAGGGCGGCAGATGCCGCCCGAAAATTACTTTTTTCTTAGATCAAAGGCAATTTCTTGCCTATTATATACACTGTTTTTTTCTTGATGCCCCATTTTCTGCACTCTTTTTCTGAACTGAGATATACATCTATCTTCTTTCCTTTGACACCTGTGTCACATGCCTGGCAAAGTCCGTAACCCGGCACATAAAGCCATGTGCCCATAGGTATCACTTTTTTATCCACAGCGATCCTGCCTATCCCGGCTTTTTTGCCGTTGGCGCAGGTACCCTTCCCTGTATAGGAATACGCTCTGACCTTGAGCTTTTTTTTGTAAGATATTCCGTTATTGGCATCTATGGATACAGAGCTTATTCCGGATATCTTTTTTTTGCCGGATTTTTTATATGCTTTGATTTTATATACATAAGTTTTGTTGGCCGTTATGCTTGAATTACTGAAACTGGTGGTGCCGGCTTTTGTTATGGTTTTTACCTTCTTGTATTTGCCTCCCTTTGAGGCTCTGTAAACATAATACCCGCTGACGCCGGAAACTTTCTGCCAGGTGATCTTTATATGTTTTCTTGATGTCACTGAGTATTTTATATTCGTAGGGGCTGCAGGTATGGTTTTTGCCGAGCATATCCGGGATATGTCGCCTTTTATTATTGTTGTGCCGTCTTCTGCCGGCAACAGTGCATTTACATAGTATTTATAGGTTTTGTTTATTTTGAGGCCCGTATCTGTAAAGCAAAGAGTCTCTGCGCCCTCTGATCCAATAATATCATACTGATCTGTTAAGCTGTTATATCTGTATATTTCATATCCCTGTGCGTTCTCCACTGCCTGCCATGATATCCTTATCTGGCTGTGAGACACTGTTTTTGCAGACACTTCAGGCGGCAATGCTGTCACTTCAGCCATAACTCCCTGAGGAACAAGCGTCATTGCCATTGCCATTACTATAATAAATGAAATCAGTTTCTTTCTCATTGACCGTTCTCCCAAGTCCGGGTTTTTCTTACTCTACTGATTCAGTATAATCAGAAAATGTGAAGAACGTGTGAATAAAAGCCTCAAAACTGACATTTTTGTCACTTTTTCCATATATTCGTTTTTTGCTTGTTTTTATCAGGGTTTTTTGTTTTCACATGGTATATCTGTCTGGCAAAGGCCGCATCCAAATATGTAATCGCCCCTTTCAATGTGACTTGGCCAGTATTTGGCCACCGCTTCATCCTCATAGGCTGCACATGTGTATTTTTCATGACCCTTCTCTGATATGGCTTCTACCGGACATCTTTTTATACATTTGCCGCAGGAACCATCCTGATAATAAAGACACCAGTCATAGGGTCCCCTGTCTCCTCTGGGTGTTATCATAATATCCGCTTCTATTATCAGGGAGGATATCCTTATGGCTTTGCCTTTTTCTGAAATAAATCCATCTGAAAGACTGAATGTTCCCAGGCCCGCCGCAAAAGCGCTGTGTCTGTGAGACCATTTTGATGCCAACCCCAGATTTTCCGAATGCATTTTTTTGAATTCATTCTGAAGATCTATGGATACACATCTTAAGCCTTCATCTTCAAGGCGTTTCACAAGTTTTCCACTGAATTCCTGCATCAGAGGTTCCCATTCCCCCCTGGAAACCACCCAGTTGTCCGACGGAAAAACCTTGGCTTTTCTCTGATGCTTTTTTGTTGTTTCCGTCTGGGGAAAAACCATAGATACTACACGAAGATTTTCCGCCTTCGGTACATTTTTATATTTGAGACCGAAAACTTCCCGGGGATACCAGTGAAAAGGTCCGATATGATCTTTAAGAAAATCATAATAGGGGTCATTGCCTGCCGAAACGCCGATAAGAGGTCTTTCCCACATGGGGTCTTCAGGTCTTCCCAGTGTGGCGAAATTATTCTTTTCCAGCGAATCAAAAACATCATATATTATTTGTTTTATTTCCATTCTCATTCCTCACATTGCCAGTCCCGCTTTTACTTTTTCCATAATGTCCTGCCCTTTTAATGCTTTGACTATTTCCAGCGAAAACAGCATTGCAGTTCCGGGTGAACGTCCCGTGATCACCTTGCCGTCCTTTACCACGGGAGTCTTATAGATCCTTGCGCCTTTAAGCTTTTTTTCCAGACCGGGATATATAACGGCTTTCTTGTCCTCCAAAACAGAAAGACTTGCAAGGATCATGGGCGCGGCACATATGGCACATAACCACTTGTCATTACGGGCAAATTCTCTTATCCTGCTGCAAAGTCCATCATGCTTATTTAGATTTAAAGTGCCTGTCATTCCCCCGGGCAGAACTATCATTTCACATTTTTCATAATCTGCATCGGCAAAATCCATATCCGCTTTTATTTTTACTCCGTGAGCCCCGCTAACTGTCATATCTTTTTCTCCTCCCGGCACGGAAACAAAAGCCGCTTCTATTCCGGCTCTTCTTAGAACATCCATTACGGTCACAGCTTCCGTTTCTTCAAAGCCTTCTGCCAGGTGTACAAATACCATATATATACCTCCTTTTCTTTTTGTAGAGATTTTCTCTGTTGGAAAAAACGGCCCGCACATACGTGCAGGCCGATGGTGTTTTTTATTTTTCTTCTTCTTTTTTATGCTCCGCTATTATTTTTTCTGCAAGATGTCCGGGCACAGGTTCATATCTTTCGAAATTCATAACGAAATTGCCCCTTGCCTGGGTCATTGAACGCACTGTGACAGCATAGTCGAAAAGTTCCGCCTGTGGAGCTTCTGCCATTATCTTCTGACCTCCTCCTGCCAGGGGTTCAGATCCCAGGATCTTTCCTCTTCTTTTGTTCATGTCTCCCATTATGTCTCCCATATATTCATCGGGAACTGTTATTTCTATATGCATTACCGGCTCCAGCAGACAGGGATTTGCTTCCACTATACCTTTTTTGAAGGCCAGTGAAGCCGCTATCTTGAATGCCATTTCGTTTGAGTCCACATCATGGTAGGAGCCATCATAAAGGTCTGCTTTTATTCCCACTACCTTGCAGCCTGCCAGAGGTCCCTTGTCCATGGATTCTTTAAGACCTTTTTCTACGGCCGGCACATAATTCTTGGGTATGGATCCGCCGAAAAGTGATTCGGCGAATTCAAGATCGTCCTGCTGAGAAGGAGAGAACCTTATGTGCACATCTCCGTACTGCCCCGCTCCGCCTGTCTGTTTTTTGTGTTTGCCCTGGACATCAGAACTGCCTTTGATCGTTTCTCTGTATGCTATTTTCTGATTGACTCTGTCAACATCCACACCAAACTTATCTTTGAGTTTTGCCGTTATTACATTTAACTGCTGTTCTCCCTGTCCTCCGAGAAGGGTCTGCTGAGTTTCTGTGTTTCTCTGAAGAACGAAAGATGGATCTTCCTCCATCAGTCTGTTAAGTCCCGTTCCGACTTTTTCTTCATCCCCCTTTGATTTGGGTTCTACCGCTATAAAGAAAGTGGGCTGCGGGAAATCGATTGGCGGGAATACTACGATACTGTTCTTGTCACAGAGTGTATCTCCCGTCTTGGTATGCTGGAGTTTGCCTATGGCTATTATATCTCCTGCTTCGGCTTCTGCCGTATCCACTCTTGTCTTTCCCCTTAAGAAAAACATAGTTCCCAGTTTTTCTGATTTTTCGGAAACCGAATTGTATATTTCCTGTCCGCCTTTGACTTTTCCTGAAATTATCTTTCCGAAAGATATTTTCCCCAGAACCTGATCAGCAACTGTTTTGAAAATAAGTATGCCGGGCTTGCCGGAAGGATCACATTTCACCTCTATGTCTTTTTCCGAACCGTCCTTTGCCGGATATGGCTCATGATCAGTTGCTTTTGGCACCAGGTCTATGAATTTCTGCAACGCCTCTTTCACACCTTTTCCCTCATGGGCAGAACAAAGCATGACCGGAGCAATATCCCCTTCTCCTATTCCGCCGGAAAGACCTTTGTTGAATTCTTCCTCTGTGAACTCTTCGCCGCTGAAGAATTTCTCCATCAATGCCTCGTCCGTCTCGGCTACTGCTTCGTTAAGAGCATCCTTATCATCAAGGGTCACTACAGATGTGCCGAATTTCGATTTGAGATCGGCGATCAGCTGATCTGTATCAACATTTTCTTTATCGATTTTATTTATAAGGAAAAATCTCGGCACTCCCAGTTTCTTGCATGAATCCCATGCTTTTTCTGTGCCCACTTCAATACCGGAAGAAGCATCCACCAGTATGGCGGCAGCTTCAACGGCTCTGAGCGCAGAACTCACTTCACCTGCAAAATCAAAAAATCCCGGTGTATCTACAAAATTGATCTTGACTTTGTTGAATTCCACAGGCACTAATGATGTGCTTATGGAATAGCCTTTTTCTATTTCCATCTTATCCCAGTCGGAGACCGTATTTCCGTCTTCGACCTTTCCAAGTCTGCTTATTACTCCTGTTGC
>JAAYYX010000155.1 GCA_012515135.1 Clostridiales bacterium
AAGAGTAAGGTCTGTAAATATTGAAGACAGGGAAATAAATTTCGATATGATCTGATCAACGGGTATTGGATCTGTTGGGGTTCCAAAAAGAAGGAACGAAAAGCAGAAAAACTGTAAAAAGTTCAAGCCGGCCCACCACCATCAAAAGGGACATATAAAGCTTCAGCGGAGCCGAATAGCAACTGAAATTACCTTCACTTACTTCACCGAAGCCCACACCTGTATTTGACATCAGACCTGCTGCAGAGCTCAAAGTGGTCTCCATATCAAGACCCTGGACAGAAAGCACTAAAACGGAGAAAAGATATAAAGCAAAATATAATATAATGAATGAAGTAACAGCTGAAACCATGGGGGCGGAAATATTTTTGCCCCTTATTTTTACGGCCCGCACCGCCAGGGGGTGAAGCCTTTTGTAAAAGCCCCGCATTATAAGTTTGAACATTATGATTATGCGTATCACCTTTATGGAGCCGCTGGTGGCGGCTGCGCAGCCGCCTATAAAGAAAAGAGTGAAGAGCAAAGCCTTGGAAAAAGCAGGCCAGACATCGAAATCACCAATGGTGTATCCTGATGTGGTCGAAATGGAAGTTACCTGGAAAAACGCATGCCTGAAGGACGTGAACAAAGAATCATAAGTGCCTGAGATCCTAAGACTTGCAGTTATCATCAACGTTGTAAAAGCGATTATACCCAAGAAAACCTTTATTTCCACATTGTCTTTCAGATCACTGAAGTTCCGTTTTATTATATATATATACATCATGTAGTTCACAGAAGAAAGAATTGTGAAAACAGATATGACGGTTTCCGCGTAGAAACTGTCATAAAAAGCCACACCGTCCGGATGAAGAAGAAGGCCTGCCGTGCTTACGCTTCCCAGAGAATTTATAATGGCTTCGAACAGACTCATTTTACTGAAACTCAGCAGAATGAATTCCAGCAAAGTAAAAGAGATATATATGAAATAAAGCAATTTTGCAAGATCTGAAGTTCGGGGAGCTATTTTATTAAGGGATGCCCAGGGAGCTTCAGCAGAAGCGATCTTATGACCGCCGACCCCCAGGGCCGGCAGAACAGCTATTATGAAAATGAGGATCCCCATGCCTCCAAGCCAGTGAGTCACAGCTTTCCAGAGAAGAAGACTGTGGGTCAGACTCCGCTCGATAATTACGGTTGCTCCGGTGGTTGTATAGCCCGAACATGACTCAAAGAAAGCATCTATTAAGGAAGGAACCTGCCCTGAAAGCCAGTACGGCAATGCACCCAAAAGAGAGCAGGCTGCCCAGGAAATAATAACGGTCAAATAACCGTCGCGGACCTGCAGACCTTTTTTTGAGCTCCGCAGTAAGAAGTACATCAACGCGCCGGGGATGACCGACACTATGCATGAGACAGCCATGGCAATGGCGGTTTTGGGATCGTTGTAATAAAGAGCACACAAAAATGGAGGGATCATGGCGAGCCCTGTGATTGTCATGATCAATCCTGTTATTCTGGCTATGGTGCGTGCGTGAAAATACATTTTTATACCTCTTAATGATAAGGATTCCAGAATTTCCTGGAAAAAAGCATTATCAGGGTGAAAAGTTCAAGTCTGCCGGCGATCATCATGAAGGATAAAAGCAGTTTGGATCCTTCTGAAAAAAAGTTGTAGTTGAGCATCGGACCTGCCTCGCCGAAGGCCGGACCGATATTGCCAAGACAGGAAGCGGTGGCAGAAAAACATGTCAGCAAATCGATATTTTCAAGGGACAACAGTATGCTTCCTGCAAAAATCAGACAGATATAAAGAAATACAAAACTGGCGATGCCGGAAACGGTATCTCCC
>JAAYYX010000020.1 GCA_012515135.1 Clostridiales bacterium
GTGGTTTGTGCCCATGAACCCGACAAGATAATAGCAGTGAGAAAAGATGCACCCCTGGTGGCGGGAATAGGAAAAGGCTGCAACTTCATAGCCTCGGACATACCCGCTCTTTTAAAATATGTCCGCGAAATATTTTTGATCGAAAACAACGAAACCATTGTAGTCACAAAAAATGAAATAAAAATATATGACGAAAAAGGACAAACAGTAAAAAGAGATGTTTTTCATGTTACATGGGATGCCGATGCTGCGGAAAAGGGCGGATATCTTCATTTTATGCTGAAGGAAATCCACGAACAGCCCAAGGGTCTTGAGGACACCCTGCTGAGGAGACTCGATAAAGACGGAAGAATCAAACTCGACGGTATAACCATGACAAAAAAAGACATAGAAAGTTTTAATAAAATATACATAGTGGCCTGCGGGACCGCATATCATGCAGGACTTGTGGGGAAGTATACAATAGAGAAAATGGCCAGGATCCCCGTTGAAGTCGATATAGCTTCAGAGTTCCGCTACCGGGATTCCTTTGTTGATGAAAACACTTTGTTCATTGCCATAAGCCAGTCGGGAGAGACTCTGGATACCCTGGCAGCACTTCGGGAAGCAAAAAGAAAGGGTGCCAGGATACTTTCGGTGGTAAATGTTGTGGGGAGTTCTGTTGCAAGAGAATCCGATGATGTTTTTTACACATGGGCGGGTCCGGAGATAGCGGTGGCATCAACAAAAGCATATACTACTCAGCTCATGTGCATGTATCTAATCGGCCTTTACATGGGCTACACAAAAGGGGTTATTGACAAAGAATATTACATGGCAATGCTTGAAGAACTGAAAGCCATACCGGATAAGCTGAGGCTTGTCCTGAAAAACGAACCCCTCATATCAGATCTGGCGGACAGATTCTACCACAGAGAACAGATATTTTTTATCGGAAGGGGACCGGATTCGGGAGTCTCATATGAAGGATCGCTCAAGCTCAAGGAGATTTCATATATCAATTCCTTTGCCATAGCTGCAGGAGAGTTGAAACACGGCACCATCGCCCTTATGGAAAAAGGCTCGCTGGTCTTTGCCCTTTCCACACAGGACACCTTGTTTGAAAAGATGATATCCAATATCGAAGAGATAAAGGCAAGAGGTGCCTATGTTATTGGGATAACCAAAGAAGGAAATACAGAAATAGAAAAGCAGTCCGATGAAAGCATTTATATACCCGATTGTCCCGATGAGCTAACGCCGCTGCTTACGGTGGTGCCGCTTCAGGTGTTCGCGTATTATGTGGCAAAAAACAGAGGATGCAATATAGATAAGCCAAAAAACCTGGCGAAATCAGTGACTGTTGAATAGGAGAGATCAATGAAACAGCATGAAGTAAAGGACCCGGATCTGGCGCCTTTGGGACACCAGAAAATAAACTGGGTAAAAAACAATATGCCACTTCTTCGGAGACTTGAAGAGGAGTTTACCGCAGACAGACCTTTTGAAGGAATAAAAATTTCTCTTTCAATACATATGGAAGCAAAAACAGCCTATTTGTGCAAGGTATTAAAGGCGGGAGGGGCCATCCTTTCAGCCACAGGCAGCAATGTTCTTTCAACTCAGGACGATGTGGCGGCAGCCCTGGCAGATGAAGGGATAAATGTGTATGCGATACACGGAATAGGAGAAGAGGGATACAAAAGACATATAGAAATGTGCCTTTCCCGGAAGTCAAATATAATAATAGATGATGGAGGAGATCTTGTTTCCATGCTTCACAAGGAAAGACCCGATCTGGCTTCTTCGGTATGGGGCGGATGTGAAGAAACAACAACAGGGATAAAAAGGCTTAGAGCAATGGAACGGGAGGGAGTCTTGAAATTTCCCATGCTGGCCGTAAACGATGCTGACTGCAAACATCTTTTTGACAACCGTTACGGAACGGGCCAGTCTGTGTGGGACAGCATAATGCGCAATACTAACCTGATCATCGCAGGGAAAACCGTGGTTGTATGCGGCTACGGATGGTGTGGCAGGGGCATAGCCATGAGGGCGGCAGCGCTGGGTGCCGGAGTGATAGTTACGGAGATAGATCCCGTAAAAGCCATCGAAGCAAAGATGGACGGCCATCAAGTAATGACCATGGAAAATGCCGCCGGCATAGGAGATATTTTTGTGACCGCCACCGGATGTTCAAAAACCATAACGCCCGATCATATGAAAAAAATGAAAAACAGAGCAATACTTGCCAATGCCGGACATTTTGATGTTGAGGTTGATGTTGAAGCAACCGAAAAAACGGCCCTGGAGAAAAAGGAAGTCCGCAAAAATATTATGGGATATAAAATGCCCGGGGGCAAATGGATAAATATAATGGCAGAAGGCCGGCTGGTGAATATTGCCGCCGCTGACGGACATCCTGCAGAGATAATGGATCTGAGTTTTGCTGTCCAGATATTTTCCGCTTTATATATAAAGGAAAATCATAAGGATCTGGCAAAAAAAGTAATAGATGTTTCAAAAGATATAGACAAAAGCATAGCAGAAAGAAAGCTTGAAAGCTGGGGGATCAGCATCGATAAGCTTACAGAAGAACAAAGAGTGTATCTTAACAGCTGGAGATTCTAGGAGAAGAGATGGATAACGAAAAAAGAGCAGAAAGAAGAAAGAAGAAAAAAATGAGGGCTGTTGTGGTATTTCTGGCAATAGCAGTAGTTGTGGCGGGTGCTTTTTTAGTAATGGGTGCTTACAAAAACCAGGACAGGATAGATAAAGTAATAGCCAAAGCGGATAAGTTTCAAAAGAGTTACTTTTATGACAGGGCACTTGATGTACTGAAAGAAGACAAGAGTCTTTATGACCCGGATGATGAAGACGACCCCGTTACACAAAAAATAAACGAGATCCAAAAGGCAAAAAAGGAGCTTGTGAAATACGACGGATTTGTGGAACACATATTTTTTCACAGTTTGATCGTGTATCCCCAGCTGGCGTTTGACGACAAGGGCCATCCGGCCCTTGGATACAATGCATGGATGACAACGGCCAGTGAATTCAAGAAGATGCTTCCCTTGCTGCAAGAAAGAGGATATATACTTTACCCCATAGAAGAAGTATGTAATATAGATAAAGAGACGGGAAAGGTAAAACCAAAAGACATATATCTTCCAAAGGGCAAAAAACCATTGATAATATCCATCGATGATGTTGATTATTATGATTATATGAAACCGGACGGTTTCGCCGGCAGACTTGTTGTGGACAAGAACGGTAAAGTTGCCACTGAAGTAAAAACACCCGAAGGCAAAACCGAGACAACCTACGATGGAGACGTCATGCCCATACTGGACAGATATGTTGAGAAAAATCCCGAATTCTCGTGGCAGGGATACAAAGGGATAGTTGCCACAACAGGATATCAGGGAGCATTCGGATACAGGATAACCGACGGACTGCCCAAGACCGAGGAATGGAGAGAGGAAGTCAAAGAAATATCAAAGGCATTGCGAAAAAGCGGATGGGATATAGCTTGCCACAGTTATACCCATGACGGATACCTGAAGGATGCGGATGTTTCCCTTGGATCCATGAAATCAGACATTGACAGATGGAAATCAAACATAGAACCTTATGTGGGCGAAACTGCAATATATATTTCTCCTTATGGGTTTCAGTATATGTCAGGAAGCACAGCCCATAGATATATAGTGGATTCCGGATTCCATATTTTCTGTCCTGTCAGCAATATAAGAAAGCTTTCATTCTATAAAGATGTAATGGTATCTCCAAGGGTGAATATTGATGGCTACAAAATGATGCTGGCCCCACAAGAGGTGAATGAATATTATTTTGACGTGAATAAGGTGCTGGATGATGCAAGACCCCCATTTGATGCAGAATCGGTGGTATAAAAGCATAAGAAGGAGAAGACATATATGGATTATGCAAAAAGACTCAGTTGGCTTGAAGATCAGTCTCTGCTCAAAGCTTTTCAGCTGGCGGAGACGGAAGATATGATATCATTTTCCGCAGGATTCCCCTCGTCTGAAACATATCCCCTTGATGCGGTGAAAGAATCCATGGCAAGGGTCATAGAAAATCAGGGGGAAGCAGCATTAAGCTACTGTTCTACCAGCGGATACAGCAAATTAAGACAGATACTAATAAAACGCATGGCGGACAAGTTTGGTCTTGATTATGCTCTGGATGAAATAATAATAACAAGCGGTTCACAACAGGGACTTGATATGAGCGGTATGCTTTTTGTCAACGAAGGAGATGTGGTGATTTTTGAAGAACCCTCATATCTGGGAGCGGTAAATGCACTCCGGGCATATCAGGCAGAACTGGTATCTGTGCCAACGGACAGAGAAGGGATGGAAATACCGGCTCTTAGGGATATCCTTGAAAGATACGGAAAAAGAGTCAAAATGATATATGTGAACCCGGATTTTCAGAATCCCACCGGCAGAAGCTGGTCGGATGAACGAAGAAAAGAGTTTATGGAGTTTATTAAAGGATATGAGATACCCGTCCTTGAAGATGCCGCATACGGCGAACTTTCCTTTGATAAGGAACGGCAAAAGCCCTTGGCATATTATGATAAAAAAGGTCAGGTAGTATATATAGGAACTTTTTCAAAAATATTCTGTCCGGGATTAAGAGTTGCTTGGCTTTGTGCCCGAAGGGACATAATGGAGAAATATCTGGTTCTCAAAAATGCTGCGGATCTTTCCTCATCCACCATTGCACAGATGCAGATGGCGGATTATATGGAGCATAATGACCTGGACGGACACATAAAAAGCATTTGTGCTCTTTATAAACACAGACGGGATGTGATGGCCGGGATGATAGATTCCGAATTTCCCAAGGAAGTCAAATATGTTCTTCCCAAAGGAGGTCTTTTTATATGGCTGGAGCTGCCCGAGGGCAAAGATGCGGCGGAACTTCTTGTTCGCGCGGCACAAAAAAAAGTGGCTTTTATAACCGGAGCATCATTTTATCCCAGTGCAAAGAAAAACAATGAATTAAGACTCAATTTTTCGAATATGTCTGATGAAAAAACTGAAAGAGGCATGAAGATCTTGGGAGCAATAACTAAGGAGTATCTAAATGGCTAAATCTGTTTTGACGGAAAGTTTCAATATAAATGAAAATGTCAAAAAACGAATAAAAGATGCGGTCAGTGAAGGCATAAGGGATTTCCAAAGAAGCAGGGAATGCAGCACAGGGTTCAAAGAACCGGTAATAGGCTATGTTAGTGCAAAGCATCCTCTTTTTATGAAATACCTTGACGAAGACATATGCCTTCATCCAAAGACCATATACAGACCGGGTAATACGGTCATAATCCATTTCGTGCCCTTTGAAAGAAAAACGGCTGAAAGCAACAGAGGTGGCAAAGAACCTTCCCCGGAGTGGACAAAAGCCTTTTATGACAGCATGCATCTTTCCATGAAACTGAACGGCATCATATGCGATACCCTTGATGAAGTCGGAAGACTTCACTCCGGCACCAATATACCCACAGACTGGAACGAAGAGAAGTGCAGAGAAGAGTGGTCGCATAAACTGGCGGCCTATGCTGCAGGTATGGGAAGATTCGGCATTGCAGGATCATTTCACACTGAACTGGGTTTTGCGGGAAGACTGGGCAGCATACTGGCGGATGAACACTATGCGTCCTTTGAAGAAAAGGATCTGAAAATGTGGGACATGGAGCAGGTCATAAACCACATAAAAACCGACAGTAAATATAAAGGGGCAGAAGACATAAGAGTCAGCCGGCAAGCCATAGAAGCATGTCCCGGCGGTGCAATATCAAAAGACGGAATAGACAGGAAACTATGTCAGGCAAGGTGCAGGCAAATAAATGATATGATCCCTTCTCCCGAGGTCTGCGGCAAATGCTTTTTTTATGACAGGTAATCTATTATACGGGAACGAACTTTCGTTTCACCCATTATATTCTGTATAGTCCAAATATCCGGAGACTGGCTCCGGCCGGTGATGGCTATTCTGATCACAGTGCTGACATGACCCACATGCCCCTTGTAGGCATCCGGGTCTTTTTTATAGTCCTTTGGCCGGGCAGCATATGAAAGATCAGATGCAATATCCCTTATTTTTGAAAACCATGTACTCTGATCATCGCCGGGGTCATAGGTAGAAAGATATGCCTTTAGAATAGAAACAGCATCCCTGTTGCTTACTTCTTCGGGCAACCGGTCTTCAATTTCGAAAAATCCGTCAAAAAAGTATTTTATGTATTCGAACATCTGACTTGCACAAATAAAGTCTTTTCGGGGCTTTGGGTCGTTTCTGCCTATATCAATAATGGATTCCAAATAGGCTTTATTCTCTTTTAGGGCATCATATACATCGGGCCTGTATTGAGAAGCCCATTTTTCAAGGAACTCCCTAAGGGAAGATGCGGAGATACCGGCAAGGCATTCCTTTGAAACATCATTTAATTTATGAAGATCGAAAAGCGCACCGGAGGTGCTCATCTTTTCTATGGAAAAGGGAAACTCTTCACAGGATATCCCGGGATTTTGTGTCCGCCATTCTTCATAATTTGAATTTAGCAGTGTGAGCAGATATTCTCTTACTGCTTCGGGATGATAGCCCTTTTCTTTGTAGAAATCAAGAGAGAGTTCGGGATCTTTTCGTTTTGAAAGTTTTCTCCTGTTGCCGTTTTCATCCAATTTCATCAGCTGTGCAGTATGACAGTAAATGGGAGGACGGAAGTTGAGCTTTTCAAAAAGTTCAATATGTATAGGCAGCGATGAAAGCCATTCTTCGCCGCGGACCACATGGGTAGTCCTCATAAAATGATCATCACAAACATGGGCAAAATGATATGTGGGCATGCCGTTGGTTTTCATTATTACTATGTCCTGATAGTTGGAAGGCATGGTCAGGATACCTCTTATTGCATCAGGGACATCTATATTGTTCTTTTCTTCCTGATCCAAAGCTCCTGCTCCGTTGGATCTCAGCCTCAAAACATATGTTTTTCCCGCAGATATATTTTTTTCTATTTCCTTGATGGAAAGATCGCGGCAGACGGCATATTTGCCGTAAATACCCGGAGTCTCTTTTTTTTCTTCCTGTTGTTTTCTGGTTTCTGCGATTTCTTCCTCAGTCATGAAACAGGGATATGCAGATCCTTTTTTTACAAGCTCTTTTGCGAAGCAACTGTACAGATCCTTTCGCCTGCTCTGGAAATAAGGGCCGTAGCTTCCGGACTCTGCCCGCCTGCCCGCTCCCTCATCGAAATCTATCCCAAAAAATTCAAGAGAATCGATGATGGTTTCAACTGCCCCTTCAACAAATCTTTTTTCGTCTGTATCTTCTATCCTGAGATAAAAAATACCGCCGCTTCGGCGAGCAAGCCTTTCATCGATAAAAGCACCGTAAAGATTGCCAAGATGTATGAAGCCGGTGGGGCTCGGACCCAGTCTTGTGATCATGGCTCCCTGGGGCA